>CAJQQJ010000200.1 GCA_905480445.1 uncultured Alphaproteobacteria bacterium
TCCGGCCACAGCAGAAATATTCCGCCGCTTCAGTGGTGGATTATTGCACCGGCGTTCTCATACCCGTATGCTCGTTCAATGACCACTCATTGAGATTGAAACCACTCTAAGAGAACTTGAATTTCTGCGTTGCCGTAAATCCAGGCACACCAAAATAGGTTGGGAAGTCGTGATGCAGTTCGTGGGTCAGGTCTGTTGGCCCAGCATGGCTGGCCGCAACCGCAGGCCCTGACCCCGCCACCGCCGATGCAGCTGTCACAGCCGCCGCAGCAGCAGCTCCCTTGAACAGGTGACGTCGGCTCAACATTCTTTCTTTAACTGATTCAATACAACAATGATCGCACATAAGCTTTTCCTCCTTGTTTTAAGCGCTACGCCTAAGAGGTTAGATCGAAAACCGGGCCCGTCAACCGTTTGAATCTATGGCAAAAATCTAGCTAAGTCCTTCAGCAGGTCTTCCAGGTCCATCAATTCTGTAGCTGGCGACAACAGCACAGCGCGGAACAGCAACTCGCCACGCCAGGAAGAAAGAGAGACCCAGGGGCCGCCTGCCTCGGTCAGGGCTCGGTGAGCGTTTTGTATTGCGGCGGCGTCAGCATCCCTCCTCACCCGAAAGCACTGTAAGTTCAGATCGGGTTTGTGGCTGGGTTCAAAACGTGCTGAGTTCGACATGAGATCGTGGAAGGAGTGGGTCATATCGATGGATCGATCGACCAGCGTGCCTATGCCATCGGTTCCCATCGCTTGCAAAGTCATCCAAAGTGTCAAGGCATCGGCGCGTCTTGAGCCTTGAATGCCCCACTTGCCGCGATGCTGTTCGCCGCTGACTGAGTAGGGCAGGTCAATGCCCAGTGCCTCGTCGAAAAACTCTGGGTCTTTCAGAAAAATCATCGAAGACAGGCGCGGTGTATACATCCACTTTTGCGGCCCCGCGACAAGAGAGTCTGCCTGCTCTAACCCAGATGCCAAACCACGATGTTTGTGACTGAAAGCCAAGGCCGCGCCGTAAATGGCATCGACATGAAACCAAGCGTCATGTGTCTTTGCGATCCTGCCAAGTGCAGCGATGTTATCAACCGCACCGTGGATTGTTGAACCTAGGTTGGCTACGACGATGCAACGCCTACCGTCTTGCTGGCCCAAGCTTTCTTCCAAAGTTTCTGGCAGCAAACGCCCTTGGTCATCACTCTCAGGGACTATGATTTGATCCGGCCCAATGCCCAAGACCGCTACAGACTTTTTAATGGAGGCATGGGCGTTCTCAGGCAAGATCAAACGGATATCCGCCCTGCTCTCTCCAGCCTTGGGATAGCCGCCACAAGCCGCGAACAGAGCCGTGAGATTAGCCAGACTGCCGCCAGACACAAAGGTCCCCGTCGCACCCTTAGCTAAACCAAGTGTCTCTGCAAAAAAGTCCACCAACTGTTCTTCGACCTGAGACACCAAAGGCGACAGTTCGCGAAACAGCAGGTTGTTATTCAGTGCCGAGACCAAGGCATCCGTCATCGCCGCCACCGGATGGGGTGCTGTATCCATATGCCCCATCATAAATGGTGAGGCTAAGTGAGACGAACCACCCGTGATCTCTCGCCACAGCGTGACAACTGCAGAGATTTCACGTCCCTCTTTCGCTATATTCGGGATGGCCGCAAAGCCCGTGCCGATGGGTTGCCCAGCAGCATAAATCACCTTCAGCTCCTTGATGAGAGCAGAGGACAGTTCGTCGATAGTCTTGGTGTCAAAGTTCATGGATCTGGGTGTAATGGCTTTCGTCGACATTGCAAAAGGTTAACAGACCTTTTCAGTTAACTTAATAGACAATTCGAAAAGCTTAACGAAAGAGTCTTTACAACCTCGTCTTACAACATCAGTTATCGGGTCTGCTGAACCAAAATTCCTCGATCAATTCGGGAATGACAAGTCCGGCTGCAGGGAGAATACCGGATCTCAAATGTCATCCTGACCGAACAAAGTGAGCGGAAGGATCTTTTACGAGACGGTTCCGCGTTCTAGATCTTTCGGTTCGCTTCGCTCTCTCAAGATGACAGTTTTTCTATGATAGCGCCTCGGCCCTCTACAGCCCTAGCGCCGCATATGAATCCGCGATGCGTCGGATAGAGATCAAGTAGGCCGCGGTGCGCAGGTCGTCGACCTTGTCGTTGCTCCGCCAGACCTCGTGCATTTGTTGGTAGGCGCCGCGCATGGTGTCGTCCAGGCCTGAGCGCACTAAGGCCAACTCATCCGCGCCTTGGGTGTACTGTTGTTTGAACTCCTCAGTGAATTTTTGCCCCGTCATACGCTCAAGCTCGTCAATGAGAATCTGGTTGTGGGATTCCTCTTGGCGGCGTTGCATACGGCCAAAGCGAATGCGTGAAAGGTTTTTGACCCACTCAAAATAAGACACTGTGACACCACCCGCGTTGGCATACATGTCAGGGATCACGACTTTGCCAGCCTGGAGCAGGATCTCGTCAGCACCAGCAGTGACCGGCCCGTTGGCCGCTTCAATAATCAGTGGCGCTTTAATACGGGCCGCATTTTCACGGGTGATCACGGCTTCAATCGCCGCAGGAATAAGGATGTCACAATCTTCTTCCAAGACTAACGCGCCGTTCTCTTCAAAGCGGTCAGCACCCTCAAATCCAGCAACAGTACCGTGCTCGTTCAAGTGAGCACGCAGAGCCTCAATATCGAGACCATCTTCGCGCATCACGGCACCGCCGCGCTCTATCACCGCCACGATCGGGCATTTGTCTTCTTCTGTGAGGAATTTGGCAGCATGATAGCCAACATTGCCTAAACCCTGAACAATGACGCGCTTACCGCGCAGCGCACCGCTGAGCCCCGCTGCCTTGACATCGTCTGGATGGCGGAAGTATTCACGCAGCGCATATTGTACACCGCGCCCCGTTGCCTCGGTGCGTCCACGAATACCGCCCTTGTTGAGCGGCTTACCCGTGACACAAGCACTAGCATTGATATCTGTGGTTTTCATGCGCTTGTATTGGTCGGCGATCCAGGCCATCTCGCGCTCGCCGGTTCCCATGTCTGGCGCTGGCACGTTTTGGCTGGGGTTAATAAGGTCGCGCTTAATCAGCTCAAAAGCAAAGCGGCGCGTGATACGCTCCAACTCATCAACATCCCAATCGTTGGGGTTGATGGTCAAGCCACCCTTAGATCCACCGTAAGGCACCTCAACCAGTGCGCATTTGTAGGACATAAGCGCTGCTAGCGCTTCGACCTCGTCTTGGTTCACACCCATGGAAAAACGGATTCCGCCCTTTACAGGCTCAGAGTGGTCTGAGTGGACAGAACGGTAACCAACGAAGGTCTGGATCTTCCCTCTCAGCTTCACACCAAAACGCACTGTGTAGGTTGAATTACAAACGCGGATCTTTTCTTCCAGCCCGGGAGCAAGATCCAACAGGCCAGCGGCCTTTGAGAACATGAGACCTCAGTATAAGGCCTATTTTCCCGTCTGACATTACCGAATTAGCGATGGATTTCCAGTAGGATCAGTTATTTGCAACTTTTAGGGTTGGATATAGCCAATTTGGCATGGTTTCACGCCCCATTTCTGGGTTTT
>CAJQQJ010000201.1 GCA_905480445.1 uncultured Alphaproteobacteria bacterium
AACGGATTAGTCATGTGCTTCTTTCTTGGCTGCGTTTTAACACAAAAACAGTGTTTTACACTTAGATCGTTTACGACAGACTTGCACTACCTAGCGACAAAAAGCTGAAACAGCCTTTTTGCTGGCTTTAAGTTAGCGTTCTGTTAGCTTTCGAGTTGATTAGAATGATTCTAAAGTAGGTGATCGCTATGTTCTCAGACTCTGCGAATATCTTTCTTCTGGCCAGCTTGACTGCTGTGGCGACAGGCGTCGGTGCGTTACCATTTCTGTTTTTGAAAGACTTTTCGAAGAGCCAAATGGCGGTCGCAAATGCTGTTGCTGCTGGTTTGATGCTCTCAGCATCTTTTTCGCTCCTGGCAGAAGGCACGAACTTTAGCGCTTGGAAAACTCTTTTCGGTGCGTTGCTGGGTTTGTTGATGGTCGTTGGGGCGCATCGGGTTTTACTGAAACAAAAGGGCGCTAGCTACTCGATTGAGGGGCTGCCTCAGGCAGATTTTAAGAAAATCTTGCTGATTGTTGGCATAATGACCGTACACTCGGCGGCGGAAGGTGTGTCAGTTGGCGTTTCATTTGGTGATACCGTTGAGTTTGGCATTCTAATCACCCTCGCCATTGCTCTCCATAATATTCCCGAGGGCTTAGCTATCGCGCTGATACTGATACCGAGGGGTATTTCAGTGTGGAAATCAACCGGGTGGGCGGTCTTTACCAGCCTTCCGCAGCCTTTGTTAGCTGTACCAGCCTTCTTGCTAGTGACATTCTTTGAACCCTTTCTGCCGATTGGGCTGGGTTTAGCAGCGGGTGCCATGATCTGGATGACCTTTGAGGAGTTGGTCCCAGAAGCCTTAGAAGACGGTTCTCGTTCGCTTGTTTCTGTCACGATGACGTTGGCGATACTTTCATTCATCCTTTTCCAACTTGTGCTGAATCACTAATCCTGAATAGAATCAAAACGGGCGGATTAAGTCGTTTATGACCCAATCCACCCGCTGTCGACTTTTTGAATGCGCTAAATTAGCTGTTAACGAACGGGAATTTGCCGTTCGTTGATAACCACATGGTGAGAACCGTCTTTAGCGTCGGCCGGTACGTTTGCCACTCTGATGTAGCGTTCAAACAATACTCTCGTCGGCTGACAGGCGTAATCTGAAGGCGGTAAAGCACCAATCAACGGAATTTGCACCATAGATTTGCCTTTGTTTTCCCACTGACCAACTGGACCAGGAGCACGGCACGTGCTTTCCAAGCGCCCAATGACGTGGAGGAAGTGTGCTGGCGGATCCATAGGAACAGAGTAGAGACGTGCGTGAACAAGCTTTGCTTTGTCACCGGAAGCCACTGGTTGATTTGAGGCCAAAAGGGCGGGGCTGTTATCTCTGATACTGTCGTTGATCAAAGCTATTTCATTAGGCGAACCAATGAGGTTGTAACCGTCGCTGCCAGGGGGCTGATACCCATAAGCCAGCGCTGTGACGACCTCAGCTGGTGAAGGCGCCTCAGAAACCCAATTGCCGGACTGCGTATTCCAAACGTGCTCCTTAACCTTTTGGTCGATTATCCAGTTCGGTGTGTAGTAGCTTTGGATCGTGTAAGAATTCTTAGGAACGGGCTGCACACTTTCGACGGCTGGTAATTCGGCGTCTGAGAAGGAATTGCCCGTTTGATACTGATAGCTCGTGGACGCGGATTGGCCACCTGAGTTTGAAGGCTTTTTACCCCAATTGGATTCTAATCTCGGCTGGGACTTACGACGTTTGTTAGACGAAGAGCCGAAGCTAAAGCTTCCCCAGCTCGCAATTTTTTGCGGCTCAGGCTCTGCTTGACCTTGAGGGTTTCTAACGGGTTGTGGTGCAGGCTGTACGTGGAAGGTGCGCAACGGCTCCTGCGTTACGAATGTGGGGTCTGGCGGCAAAGGTGCGGCTTTGACTACTGGTAAATCAGGCCAGGACTTTGTCAAATTAGGATCTGGTTGCGCCAAGGAACCGTCATATTGCGGCTTCGGTGGTACATAAGTTGTGAGGTCCCCAGACGCATGCCACATCTTTGATGGGATGCCTGAATAGGGCCTGCTGTTCTCCACAGTAGGCGCTGTTGCCAAGTTTTGCGGCTGAGGCACTTGGTAATCGCTCTGTGTTGTTGGCGCAGAAAGATCACTATCAAGGCTCTCGTAAATCGGAGCAGGAGAAGAGCCCGAAGAGTTCCACAAGTGATCAGGAAGCACAAAATCAGAGCGGTCTGCATTAGCAGCGCTGATGAAAGAGTTAGCTAGGAAAACCGTTGCCACAAGTAACACGGTTTTCTTGGAGACTGGTAAAGTCTCAAAAGAGAAGAGATTGTTCGTCATCAATATAGGCCCAAAATTGTCAGCTGAAATAAGGCTGTCGGTATAAAAATTCATTAATTAAAAATAGTTTACAGTGCGCTGACATGACTTCAAGCAGAGTCCGACAATGCAAAGGAGTCGCGATGGAAAAAAGACAAACGCGTTGCAAAATGCAAATATCGAATCCTGGTTTCTAGCTTCGACCCTATAGTTTTGACGAGGGTTTACCCGAATCACCTGCGCCAATCCTCTGGCTACAATCAGGGACCTCACAATTGCTACGCTGCTCGCCTAGCAATCAGTCACTTTTCTTTGAAAACGTCAGGCCGCCTTTCATTTGCCAATTTTATACTTGACCAACGGCTAAAGTTAGGCTTGAAGCGCCTTGGAACGAAGCGCGCTAGTGCTAGGTTTATCGAGATCATTTTTGAGTTCGCAAGGTTGTTTTGATGTCATTGCCTACTGTACCTCCTGATTATAGCCCAAGCTCAAACGAGCCATTCATGAACCCTGTGCAGCTGGCCTACTTTCAGCAGAAGCTGCAAAAGTGGAAAGATGAACTGCTTGAAAGTTCAAGCGAGACGATTCATCACCTCAAGGAAGAAAACCTTTCAGCCGCGGAAATGGGTGACCGAGCAACTCTGGAAACGGGGCATGCTTTGGAGCTGCGTACTAAAGACCGTGTCCGAAAATTGATTTCCAAAATCGACTCAGCAATGCGTCGTATTGAAGACGGCAGTTATGGTTACTGTGAACACACAGATGAGCCCATTGAATTGGCACGCCTTGAAGCACGGCCAATTGCAACTATGACCCTAGAGGCGCAAGAAAAGCACGAAAAAATGGAAAAGCTTCACCGGGACGACTAAGTTCCGGTGTTGAGATTTTTTCGCTCAGTTTCCTATTCTTGAGAATTAATGTACCTATTTTGTTCTCTTTTTCGTTGACATGAGAACAAAATAGGTACAAACGTTCGCTCCTTAAAGCAATCGAATCGAATTTAAATTGCCATCCATTAGTGGCTATGAAATAAGGGAGCGAATTATGGGACAAGCGGATTTAAAGCTGGTTGAGATGGATAATAGTAATAAAGATAAGGCGCTAGGCGCAGCAATTAGCCAAATTGAAAAGGCCTTTGGTAAAGGCTCTATCATGAAGCTGGGTGCTTCAAATCCGGCTGTTGAAGCTGAAGTGATTTCCTCGGGAAGTCTGGGATTAGATATTGCACTTGGCATAGGCGGATTGCCAAAGGGACGTATTATTGAGGTTTATGGTCCGGAAAGCTCTGGTAAAACCACACTCGCGTTGCACGTTATCGCGGAAGCCCAGAAAAGTGGCGGCACTTGCGCTTTCATCGATGCTGAGCATGCTCTCGATCCATCTTACGCCAAAAAGCTTGGTGTTAACCTAGATGATCTGCTGATTTCGCAACCAGACACTGGTGAGCAGTCTTTAGAAATCACCGATACCTTGGTGCGTTCCGGTGCAGTTGACGTTCTCGTCGTTGATTCTGTTGCAGCTTTGGTGCCTCGCGCTGAACTTGAAGGCGACATGGGTGCCTCATTACCTGGTCTCCAAGCGCGATTGATGAGCCAGGCTCTTAGAAAGCTAACAGGCTCTATTCATAAATCTGGCACAATGGTGATTTTCATCAACCAGCTTCGCATGAAGATTGGTGTCATGTTTGGAAATCCAGAAACGACCACGGGCGGTAATGCTTTGAAGTTCTATGCTTCAGTACGCCTCGATATCCGCCGTGTTGGTCAGATTAAAGACAAAGATCAAATCGTTGGTAACCAGACTACGATTAAGGTCGTCAAAAACAAAATGGCGCCTCCTTTCCGCAAAGTTGAACTTGATATCATGTACGGGGAAGGTGTGTCTAAGTTAGGCGAGATGTTGGACTTAGGTGTTCAGGCAGGTGTGGTTGAGAAATCTGGTTCTTGGTTCTCTGCTTTCGATGAACGTATTGGTCAAGGTCGAGAAAACGCAAAGAACTATCTTAGGGAAAATCCTGAGATGGCGGATAAGCTCGAAGACACCATTCGTCGTAATGCCGGCCTAGTTGCTGATGCAATGCTGGACGGTCCCGGCGACCTAGACGGCGCAGACTCTTGATTATTCGATTCGAAGACCTAATTAGAAGGTGATTCAGAAAGATTTGTTTTCTGACTCCACAAGAGGCTTGCTCTCGTTAGAGTCAGTTTCTTAAACCCTGAAAACCGCAGTTTTTAATGACGGTTGTCGGCTCAAATTTGAAGCGGCGAGGCCTTTTGGCTTTGCCGCTTTTTTAATGCCCATAGCTTGGCTAGACACTTGCTGGAAAGACCGTTAAAACAAGGCTCTTTTCAAACGAAATCTTCACATGTAAGGCCTAATTCCAATGATTTCCGCTAACGAAATCCGCTCCAAATTTCTGGATTACTTCGGCGAGAACGGTCACTCAATAGTCGACTCCTCTCCTTTGGTCCCCCTTAACGATCCAACTCTCATGTTCACAAACGCGGGCATGGTTCAGTTCAAAAACCTGTTTACGGGTCAAGAAACAAGGGATTATTCCCGAGCGACGACATCACAGAAGTGCGTTAGAGCTGGTGGAAAGCATAACGATCTGGAAAACGTTGGTCACACTGCTCGCCACCATACTTTCTTCGAGATGTTGGGCAATTTTTCTTTTGGAGACTATTTCAAGGATCAAGCAATTGAGCTTGCTTGGAATTTGCTCACTAAGGAGTTTGGCCTCGACAAGGATAAATTACTCATCACGATCTACCATGATGATGACGAAGCATCGGACTACTGGAAGAAAATCGCCGGTATCAGTGATGACAAGATCATAAGGATCGCTACGAGTGATAACTTCTGGTCCATGGGCGATACTGGTCCTTGTGGTCCCTGTTCTGAAATTTTCTACGACCACGGCCCCTCTATTTGGGGCGGGCCTCCCGGAAGCCCAGAGGAAGATGGCGATCGCTTTATTGAGATTTGGAATCTGGTCTTCATGCAATTCGAGCAAATGGAAGGAGGAGACCGCGTTAACCTTCCAAGTCCATCAATCGATACAGGCATGGGCCTAGAGCGTGTTGCGGCTTTACTCCAAGGTAAACACGACAACTACGACACAGATCTGATGCGTTCGCTCATTGAGGATTCAGCGGCAAAATCCAACGTTGACGCCGATGGGCCTCACAATATCTCGCATCGCGTTATAGCGGATCATTTGCGCTCGTCTGCGTTTTTGATTGCTGACGGTGTGCTTCCGTCTAACGAAGGACGTGGTTACGTTTTAAGACGGATCATGCGTCGTGCAATGCGTCATGCCCATATGATCGGCTGCACCGATCTGCATATGCATAAGTTGGTGCCAGCATTGGTTAATGAGATGGGTGGCCATTTCAAGGAACTCGGTCGCGCTCAGTCGTTGATTGAGGAGACTTTGAAGCTTGAGGAAAATCGCTTCAAGACGACCTTGGAGCGAGGACTGCACCTTCTTGAGCAAGAAACTAACAAGCTGGGAGATAAAGAAGCCCTCTCAGGCGACGTGGCTTTTAAACTCTATGACACCTTCGGTTTCCCACTTGATTTAACGCAGGACATTCTGCGAGGACAAGAAAGAGGTCTAGACAAAGCTGGCTTTGACGCGGCTATGGACGCTCAAAAGACAGCTGCGAGAGCGGCATGGAAGGGCTCTGGCAGTACGGCAACGGAAAGCCAGTGGTTTGAGCTGAAAGACGAGCTGGGCGCTACAGAGTTCTTGGGATACACAGCCGAAAAAGCTGAAGGCCAAGTTACAGCTTTGGTAGTTGATGGAAAACGCGTTGAAACCACGAAGGTAGGCGACAAAATTGATGTTGTCGTTAATCAGACACCGTTCTATGGCGAGTCCGGCGGTCAACAAGGGGACGCGGGCGTCATCCAATCAGGAAACACTTCCGTGCGTATCGACGAGACCCAAAAGAAGCTTGGCGATCTTTGGGTCCATTCTGGTGAAGTTGTTGAGGGCAGCCTCAATGTCGGGGACCCTGTTGAATTGGAAGTTGATCACAACCGTCGCTCCTCTTTGCGTCAGCACCACTCTGCTACTCATCTCATGCATGAAGCTTTACGTCGCTTCTTAGGGGATCATGTCGCCCAAAAGGGATCTATGGTAGCGGCAGATCGGCTACGGTTTGACTTCTCACACACTAAACCAATGACGGATACCGAGATTGCTGACGTTGAACGTATGGTCAATGACAGAGTTCTGAACAACTCTGAAGTTACGACGCGACTTATGACACCCGATGAAGCCATCGAAGAAGGCGCGATGGCCTTGTTTGGCGAGAAGTACGGCGACGAAGTTCGTGTTGTTTCCATGGGCGGCGTGGATGAGGACAAAGGCAATGGTCGGTTCTTCTCGACAGAGCTTTGTGGCGGCACCCACGTGTCTAGAACCGGTGATATCGGATTGGTAAAGCTAGTTAAAGAAGAAGGCTTGGCCGCAGGTGTGCGCCGCGTCGAAGCTGTTGCCGGTCTGGCTGCACTTGAAGCCTTCAATCGAGACAGCTCACTCCTCAACGAATTGTCGACAGGTTTAAAGGTCGCTCCCGCTGAGTTGCCAGAACGAATTTCGTCATTACAGGAAGAGCGTAAGAAGCTGGAACGTGAAATAACTTCCTTGCGTAAGAAAATGGCCACGGGTGGTGGCGACGGACCAGGTGCAGAAGTGAAAGACATCGCGGGTATTAAGTTTTCGGGCCGTGTGCTGGAAGACGTACCGGCCAAAGACCTCAAGGGCATGGCTGATGAGATCAAAAAACAGATTGGTTCTGGTGTCGTTGCGCTTATTTCCGTTTCTGAAGGCAAAGCTTCGGTTGTTGTAGGGGTAAGTGACGATCAATCGGCGACATATTCAGCCGTTGACCTCGTCCGGGTAGCATCTGCTGCACTAGGTGGTAAAGGCGGCGGTGGACGCCCTGACATGGCTCAGGCTGGCGGGCCCGACGGCAGCAAAGCAGCCGAAGCCTTAGCGGTTCTAGAAGCAACATTAGCAGGTTGAGATAAACGAATGGCAATTCTTAGACCAGAGATCACAGACCTAGAGCTTTCCGGGATCACGCGCATTGCGCTTGAGGGTTTCGATATCCCCGCTGTGGTTCCGCTGTGGTTCGGTGAAAGCGACTTGGAGACGCCTGACTTTGTTTGCCAAGCTGCGAAAGACGCACTTGATGGTGGCAAGACGAAATACGGTTTTGCCCGTGGTCATCAGCCTCTGCGCGCATCTCTTAAGATCTATCTAGACGGGCTTTACAAGACCGACATCGACCCTGACAGAATTACCGTGCCGGGCTCCACGATGTTGAGTGTTTTCATGTCATTCATGGCCTTGTTGGAAAAGGGTGATGACATCATAATGATTTCACCTTTTTGGCCCAATGCGTTGGATGCCGTCAAAATGATTGGCGCCACCATGACTGACGTGCGCCTGGAAGAGCGAGATGGACGTTGGCATCTGGACCTAGAAAAAATCAAAAACGCAATAGGCCCACGAACTAAGGCAATCTACGTCAACACACCGTCAAACCCTACAGGTTGGGTCATGACAACTGAGGAACAGAAATCCTTACTCACCCTCGCTCGCGAGCGAGGATTAGGAATCGTCTCTGACGAGGTCTATCACCGTAACCTCTACGACGGTTCCGCGGTCGCGCCTTCTTTTCTCGAAATTGCAAAAGAGGACGATGCCGTTTTCGTTGTGAATGGATTTTCAAAGGCATGGGCTATGACGGGCTGGCGGCTTGGGTGGGTCATTACGCCCAGTGGTTTGGCTGACCAAATGGCGGTCTATTCGGAGTGTATGAACACCGGTGCTACGGCTTTCATTCAGTACGGTGGTATTGCAGCTTTAGAGCAGGG
>CAJQQJ010000202.1 GCA_905480445.1 uncultured Alphaproteobacteria bacterium
TTGACCAAAACTTTCATTCCAACAGGGAGAAAAAAATGAAGTTTATGAAATCTATCAAAGCAGTTGCCACAACCGGCGCAATGGTTGCAGGCTTGGCACTTGGCACAACAGGGACCGCAACAGCGAGTGGCACACTTGTCTCTCCTGATGCTGACTGGACTGGTGGCGTTGTTACGTGTCGCGTAATCCAGTATATTCTCGAAAACGAGATGGGCTATGAGATTGACAACATTATCATGCCATCTGGCCCAGCGGTCATGGAAGGTATTCGTGCAGGCGATCTAGATTTTGCTTGTGAGAGCTGGCCTTCGTACTCAACAACCAAAGACAAGTACATCACCGAATGGGGTGGTGACGGCTCGGTTGCTAAGCTTGGCGACTCTGGCATCGTCGGTGCTTCTTCTTACTTTGTTCCACGCTACCTCGTTGAAGGCGACGGCGCACTAGCACCTGACCTTAAGACTTGGGAAGACATGAACAAGTACTCTGACCTCTTCAAATCAGTAGAGACTGGCGATAAAGGTCGTCTTCTAGGTTGCCCAGTGGCTGCTTGGCAGTGTGAAGACCAAAAGCGTATGGACGCTCTCGGTTTGAACTACCATCCAGTTGAACTTGGTTCTGAAACAGCACATTGGGCTGAAATGCAGGCTGCGTTCTCTCGTAAAGAGCCATTCATCGCTTACGCTTGGTCACCACATTGGATCCATGCTGCTTTAGACCTCGTTGAGATTGAGCTTCCTGCTCACTCAGATGAGCTATGGCCTGCAACAGGTTGGGCAAAAGACGTGACTTACAACTACGGTAAGCCTTCTTTGCTAACTGATCATCCAAAAGTCGCTCAGTTGATTATTAACTCAGACCTTGGCAATGTTCAACAAGCTGGCATGATCTTGGCAATCGATATCGATGGCCGTGACATTGATGAAGTTGTTGAAGAATGGATGCAAGCCAACGAAGACACATGGCGCGCTTGGATCCCTGAGTAAGGGCTCCCGTCTATCTAGACTAAATGATCAAGGCCTTCGGATTTCCGGAGGCCTTTTTCGTTTCACCAAACTTTATACCGTTAGCATTTGACCATTCGATAGCCCTTACTGTTCGAACTGTTGACTGAATCTAATCGCAAGGACCAATTAATGCCTAGAAAAACGATAAAGCCCAAAAGTCTCGATTTTCAACCTCGCCCAACCTATCCCTACTCCCCTGGAGCCAGTGGCGGCGGTTTCATTTTCACTGCAGGCCAGGTTGCCTGGGATCACACTGGTGAAGTAGCTGCTGTCGGTGATGTGCGAGCTCAAACACTGCAAACTCTCACAAACGTAAAATCCGTTCTGACGGAAGCTGGCGCTAGCTTGGACGACGTCGTTAAATGTAACGTCTACCTGAAGGATATGGCTGATTTTCAAACCATGAACGAAGAGTTCGCCAAGTTCTTCCCTAATGACCCGCCTGCAAGAACGACCGTACAAGCTCATCTTGCAGAAGATGTTATGCTGGTTGAAATAGAAGCCATCGCCTTTACTGGCTAAAGCTTATCGTTGGAGAAAGCCCGTGACAATAGGAAGCCCTTTCTCCAACTCGATTTCAAAGGGAGTTTAGAATGAGCGAACGTTTTCACTTGGGTGGACTTCATAAAACTGAGTGGATCAAAATCGCGTTGGCTATCGGTGCCGGCCTCATCGTTTCAATGAGCTCATTATAAAAGATAAAGCCCGCGAAGCGGCCAAGCTAACCAATACAAGAAAGTTCCTTCTCAGAGGGACAAACA
Organism: uncultured Alphaproteobacteria bacterium; assembly: GCA_905480445.1. Lineage (GTDB taxonomy): Bacteria > Pseudomonadota > Alphaproteobacteria > UBA7985 > CAJQQZ01 > CAJQQZ01. The sequence continues at coordinate 1,769 of CAJQQJ010000202.1, forward strand.
GCGAGATTCTACGGTCTCCAAAATACAACAATTCAAAACGTCGAAAGTGACGCGCCAATTGAAAAATGGCAGGCGTTCACAGAAACCGCTCCTTTTCAGGAATATCTCGCGGCTTGGGCTGTATGCGTCGCTTCTGATCTCTGTGATAATGAAACAAGCGAAAAGTTTCTTTGTATAAAATTCGAAGACACAGAATGGCTCACAGAGGCTCTCTATCAAACAATTGATATGGAGTACGACTTCGAAAAGAGGGACGATTACTATTCAGGTATGATTACCAATTGTAGGAAGTCACATTTTATGGCTGATTGACCGCTGATTACTCGCCGCTGTTTAGCACTTCGATCATACCCGCGACCACAATCAAACCGCCCCCGATCCATTCTTTAAGTCCAAACGGCTCATCCAGTAGCCAACCAGCGGTGATAACGGCAACAAGCACCTCGGACATCATCAGAATGCCAATGCGTCCAGGTGAGATGCGTTGGGCTGCCCAGATGATGACATAGAACGAAGGTGTTGCCAAAGCCAATGCCATAAAGGCCAAAGCTGGACCCAATTTTGACCAGTCCAAACTAGCCATCAGCTCAAAAGAGACCGGGAAGAAGAAGACCGCCAACGGCAAGATGACAAGAGCGCTGCAAAGATTCGACGTTAGAATTGTATCGATAGGCGCAAGCTGTCCTTCTTTTCGTAAAAGAACAGCGGCTCCTGCCCAGCCGATCCCTGAAGCCAAAGCCACCCAATCACCAAAATTCTGGGGTATGGGCAACCAACTGTCTTCGCTGATCAATATCACCAGCAATCCAATCAACCCTAAACCAATGGCAAGCAGACGCTTGCCGTGTATGGCTTCACGCAGCACAAGGTAAGCTAGGATTGAGCTCCATACCGGCGTCAAATAGAAGAGAAAAGTGGCTTTTAGAACCGTCGTATAGATCAGAGCAAGATTGTAACAAACAAAAGGCACTGAAGTGAGCAAACCCGCAAAAAGGATAAGCTTCAACTGAGGCCGCCAAATTCTCCAACGCAGCACCAACAGCGGACTGAGAACAACCGTCACAATGGCGCCCAGGAAAAAGAGCGTCCAGGGGCCACTTAAGCCAAGTCCGTGAATATAGCGCAAAGGTATCCAGAATGCACCCCAGATTCCTGAGCCCAAGAAAGCACCAACACTGGCCCAAAGGGCCGTACGCTTATCTACTTGTAACAAACGAAGTACTCTTTGCCGCGTTAAGCGTTGGGCTTAGAGGCTATTGTCGAGACAACTTCACCTGCTGCTCTTTTTGCCAATAAATCATCCAGCCAATCTGGGTCCATCTCAGGAACAGACGACAAGAGAAGCTCTGTATATTCATGTTGTGGTGGGGTCAAAACAACGTCTTTCTCACCCTGCTCTACAATCTCGCCTTGTAACATGACAACCATTTCATCCGAAATCGCCTTAACTGTTGCAATGTCATGCGTGATAAACATGTAAGAAACGTGCAGCTCGTTTTGCAATCGCTGTAACAACTTCAAGATTTCTTCTGCCACCAGCTGATCCAGAGCCGATGTCACTTCATCACAAATGATCAGCTCAGGTTCTGCTGCCAAAGCTCGAGCAATACAAATACGTTGCTTTTGACCACCCGACAACTCGCCAGGGAAACGATCAATGAAATGATCTGGGTCTAGCTCAATCAGTGTTAACAGCTCGCGGATGCGATTTTCTTTTTCCTGCCCCTGCATACCCAAATAGAAAGACAAAGGTCGACCGATGACGTCCCTCACTCGCTGCCGAGGATTGAGCGCTGTGTCAGGCATCTGATAAATCATTTGCAGGCGACGGAGTTGATCCTTGTTGCGACTCTTCAGCGCCGGAGGGAGAATCTCACCCTCGAACTCAATCGATCCTTGGCTCGGTGGCAAGAGCCCTGTGATAACACGAGCGAGCGTTGACTTGCCCGAACCTGACTCTCCAACAACAGCAACCGTATGTCCCCGATGGATCTCCATTGATACGTTATCTAGAACATTTACGCCTTTGCCGTAGGAAGCTGTAATGTTGGAAACTTTCAGGATAGGTACATCATCATTGGCCTCTGCAAACTCTTCCTTTTTGTAAGTTCTAACCGCCAACAGCTCGCGTGTATAATCTTCCTTCGGTTTCGCAATCATGGATCGTGTTTCGCCAAGTTCGATCATATTTCCGTGGCGTAGCACCATAATTTTATCCGCGACTTGTGCGACAACAGCCAAGTCGTGGGTGATGTAAATCGCGGCGGTATTAAAGGTCGTGACAATATCTTTAACCGCAGCAAGAACCTCAATTTGCGTCGTAACGTCAAGTGCAGTGGTCGGCTCATCGAAGATAATCAGATCAGGCTTACAAGCCATGGCCATAGCAACCATGGCACGTTGCAATTGCCCCCCAGAGACTTGATGAGGATAGCGATATCCGATGGTATCTGGATTTGGCAGCTCTAAACGCCTGTAAAGATCTTTGGCATCGCGGTCTGCTTCTGATTTGGTCAACACACCATGCTGAACAGCGGCTTCACCGAACTGGTCGATCAACTTGTGTGCTGGGTTGAAGGATGCAGCAGCACTTTGAGCCACATAGGATATACGACCGCCCCTTAGATTTCTTTTGTAGTCCTCAGATTGTTGCATCAAATCCGTGCCGTCAAACTCAATCGACCCAGCAGTAATCTTGCAGCCAGGTCGCGCAAATCCCATTGAGGCTAGTCCAATAGTGGACTTCCCAGCACCCGACTCACCAATAAGGCCAACCACTTCACCACGATGCAGATCGAGATCGATACCTTTTACGATCTCGTGCCACTCACCATCAGCTTGGCCCTCCATACGAAGGCCGCGCATTCTAAGGACGAGCTCGCCCTTTTCTCTTGAGTTGTTTTTAGTGCTCATCGCGTAATCCACTCGTCTTATGTAAGAACCAGTCAACAACGAAGTTAACGGCAACGGTCAGGAGCGCAATGGCCCCAGCAGGTAAAAGCGGTGTGATATCACCGTAACTAATCAAAGCCGCGTTTTCTTTCACCATCGAGCCCCAGTCAGCAATCGGTGGCTTTATACCGAGCCCCAAAAAACTAAGTCCAGAAATGAAGAGAAAAACAAAACAAAACCGCAAGCCAAATTCAGCAACCATTGGAGGCATAGCGTTCGGCAGAATTTCCCGCCGGATGATCCACCAAAGACCTTCACCACGTAATTTGGCTGCCTCAACATATTCCATCACTGTAATATTCATGCCTACCGCTCTAGCTAGTCGGTAGACTCTCGTTGAATCTAACACCGCAATGATAATGATAAGCACTGGTACTGAAGTACCGAAAATTGTGAGGAGCAACAGAGCAAAAATCAATGATGGAATCGCCATAATCACATCGACAAAGCGGCCAAGAAGTTGGTCAACCCAACCACCAAGAGTTGCTGACATGAACCCTAAGAGTCCACCGAAGAGGAAAGCAAGACAGGTCGTAATGAAAGCAATACCAATTGTGTTTCTAGCCCCATAAAGAATACGGGTGAACATGTCTCGGCCGAGGCTATCCGTGCCCAACCAATAGGTGGAATCCCAACCTTGATAACTGCGTCCCACGAGTTCAGTTTCACCAAAAGGAGCAAGAACCGGCACAAAAAATGCTACAAATACATAAACGGCAATAACAAACATGCCAAACCGAGCGCTCCAGGGAGCTGACTGCATGAACTTCAAGAATCTAGTCATAAACTTCTCCCTTATCTCGGATGTAACAAACGGGGGTTAGAAACAATCGAGAGCACATCTGCGGTTAGATTTAGCATGATGTACACGGCGGCGAAAACAAGACAACTGCCCTGAACCACAGGCATATCTCGCTTACTAACTGAATCAACCAGCAATCCACCGAGTCCAGGATAGACAAAGACAACTTCAATCAACACAACACCAACAATCAAATAAGCCATGTTCACAGCAATCACATTAATGATCGGTGCCAATGCGTTAGGGAGCGCGTGCTTGAAGACAATCCGGGATTTACTTAGCCCTTTAAGATTAGCCATCTCGATATAGGGGCTTGCAAGTAGATCAATGACCGATGCCCTGGTCATGCGCATCATATGAGCAACAATGACCAACGTCATGGTTATCGCCGGTAATGTTGTGCGATAAACTCTCTCCCAAAACCCGACATCATTACTCACATTTGCAATTGGAGGAAATAGGCCTCCCATAATCATTTCAGAACCGTTCCAAAGTCCAACGGAAAGAAACATGATCAAAACGTAAGCCAAAAAGAACTCAGGCGAGGAGATAGTTGTGAGGGTAACGACGTTCACTGTGCGGTCGTAAAAGGAGTTACGATACAGCGCTGCAAGCACTCCTAAAACCAGCGCTAGAGGCATGGCAATCACGGCGGCGTAGGCCGCTAAAAACATGGTGTTTCCAAACCGTGCGCCGATCAGTTCAGTAACGGCGCGCTCACTGGAAAAGGATGTCCCAAGGTCTCCCGTTAGAACGCCGCCCAGCCACTGAAAGTATCGGACGTAGGCCGGTTGATCGAGCCCGAGTTGTTCACGAAACGCTTTAACCGTGTCGGGTAAAGCTGCTTGCCCCAAAATAGCCTCGGCATAGTCGCCCGGCATGAGTGAAACGGAGAAAAAGATGATGAGTGACACAACGAAAAGCGTTAGCAAACCCAATGCTAATCGTTGCGCAATCATAGTAAGAATGGCATTCATTGATTAAGCTCTATCCCTGTTTGTCAGCGCTGTACCCTAGTTCGCACGTTGTTCGTGTCAGCGCTGTTTTCTTTATTTTGTATTTTGAGGCTAGCCTAGAATGCGAGTCTTATCCAGCCTTTTCAAAGAACGGTTTTGACTAAGTGTTCTCAAACTTCATAGAACCTAGCCGACTCCATTGCTAGTTGATTTCGGCAAAGTTAACGTCGGTACTTTTTCGTTAAAGTCACAAGAAAAATGCACAACTGACCCTTTTACACCGGCAATATTAGTTTGCATCTTGGTGCCGATCACAACCTCATTGCGAAAGTTAAAAGTAAAAAGCCAGCTTCTTGCTGTTAGCTGATCAGACGACGTTGAGACACCGATCAGGCTGTGATTGGTACTAGAAACTAGAGTCACACGGTTGCGGTCAAAGCCGTTGCGGATGACCATCAATCGCACTGGGAATTTTTTGGCGGGGCGCCATTCGAAATCCACTTCAAAACTCTGAGTGTCACCAGGTGCCCCTAGAACCCAAGTTGCATACTTAGATTGGATTTCTTCTGGTTTTTTATGGCCATCATATTTTGAGGTTGCAAGAATAGCTTCTTCTTGAACTGGATGGCATGAAATATCATGCGGATATTTAATATTGGCCGCCCCTGCGTTAGCGCCAAAAGCTAAGCATCCACAAAAAGCTAGCCACTTTTTCACGATCGAATTCCTCTCGTATTGTTGCTATCTCATTGTTCTTATTTATCTTTGATAGTTTAAACACTAGCTCGCAACTCGATGAAAAACAACCCAAAGAAAAAGGCCGCCTCCTCACAAAGAAGAGACGGCCCTTAACTAGTCTATTAGGATTTAATGATCGCTTATGCGAACCACCAGCGCTCAGCAGCCTTCTGGCCATCGAGATCCCAGTTACCCTGAACTTCATCACGGTGAGCAATTTTATTCGAAAGCCCCATGACATAGTTAGCAAACATAGGAACAACCGTACCGCCTTGATTCGAGACGATCGTCTGCATCTCACCATACATTTCACGCCGTTTAGCTTGATCCAACTCGGATCTTGCTTCTAACAACAATGCATCAAAGCGCTCATTTGACCAGAAAGTATCATTCCAATCAACACCACCCTGATAGGCAGTAGAGAACATCCAATCTTCCGTTGGACGACCACCCCAGTAACAAGCACACCAAGGCTTCTTCATCCATACGTTTGACCAGTAGCCATCGTTTGGTTCACGAACAACATCAATGGTGATACCAGCAGCAGCAGCACGCTCCTTGTAAAGAACAGCCGCATCAACAGCACCGCCATATGCAGCGTCAGCCGCAGAAAGCGAAACAGTTAAGCCTTCCATGCCAGCTTGCTTCAAGTGCCACTTGGCTTTCTCTGGATCGTAACCACGCTGAGGAAGATCACCATTGTGGAACTGGTTAGCAGTAGAAATTGGATGATCGTTACCAACTGAACCGTGACCGAATAGAACTTTATCAACGATTTCCTGGCGATCGAAAGCCAGCTTAAGAGCCATACGAACGTCGTTGTTATCGAAAGGTGCAATATCCGTCCGCATTGGGAAAGTATAGTGCAGAGTACCAGTTGTTTCGACAATATTGACAGCAGGGTTACGGGCCAGCAAATCAACCGTTTTCAGGTCAACACGGTCCATCACATCAATGTCACCAGTAATCAAAGCACTCTGGCGCGCGTTAGCGTCAAGAATGGAAAGCATCTCAACTGAATCAAAGTTAGCCATGCCTTCTTTGAAATAGTTTGGATTGCGTTTGAAAGTTGTACGAACACCTGGCTCAAAATTCTCAATGCTGTAACCGCCTGTACCGACATCATAAGAGTCAACAAGCTTGCCGTCTTCTGATGGCATGATCGCGAAGTGATAGTCAGATACAACATACGGGAAATCGGCGTTGCCACCTTCCAATGTGAAGACAACGCTGTCGCCGTCCGCTTTGATGTCCTTAATCTGTTTCGCAACGCCTTTAGCACCGGATGTCGTATCATCACCACGGTGATGATTGAATGATGCAATCACATCATCAGCGGTCATTGATTTACCGTTGTGGAATTCAACACCTTTGCGAAGCTTGAACACCCAAGTCGCGGCATCAGCAGAGGCTTCCCAGCTCTCTGAAAGTTCAGGAGAGATCTCGCCCTTATGGTTTACTTCAGCCAAATGGTTCACGAATGCATAGGACGCATTGCCCATGTAGCCGTTTTCCCAAGTCGCCGGGTTAGTTGAGTCTGTAGTTGAACCATGGCCAATGCCCATGCGGAAGTGGCCACCCTTCTTAGGAGTCGCTGCTTTTGCACTTTCGGTCAGCAGGTGCGTCGCAAATGGCACTGTAACGCCAGCGGCAGCAGCCTTGACCATAAAGTCACGACGAGAAAGCTTTCCACTAACGACTTTTGCACTGAGTTTTTTAAGATCTATCATTAAAGTTTTATCCCTGTTTGTTACTGTTTTTAAACCGTTTTCACTGAGTTGGTAGCTCAATAGGGCAACGCTGAACCCAAATAACCGACAAACGCTACCTCAAAAACGGTAGTTTGACCATAGGAAACTTCTCACATGTTCTTGTCAAATAGGTGGCGAAACAAACCGAAACTAAGGCAGATTTTAATGATGCTCACGAAGCCGTGGTTTCGGCTTTGTTCCAATCAAAGGCTTCTTCTTTGATGGGCCAGTGCAGGATCGCGGCAACAATGCCCAAAACGACTCCACTCCACCATATGATGTCATAAGACCCGTACAGGTCTCTAAACCGCCCCCCTAACCAAACACCAAGGAAAGAACCGATTTGATGACTAAAGAAAACGATGCCGAAGAGTGTCCCCATGTACCGAGGTCCGAAGATTTGAGCGACAAGGCCTGAGGTCAGAGGCACAGTTGAAAGCCACAAAAGCCCAATCACAACTGCAAAAATCATAATGGAAACGACGGTCGGTGGCGTCAGCAGGAAGATTGTAAAGGTTACTGCTCGCGCTAGATAAAGGAAGGAAAGCAAGTATTTTTTGCTGTAAATTCCGCCAAGATATCCAGACATCAACGAGCCGATGATGTTGGCACCTCCGACGACTGCCAAGGCTAGGGCACCAAGCTGGACAGAATAGCCCAAATCTTTCACATAAGCCGGGAAGTGAACCCCGATAAAGGCAACATGGAAGCCACAAACAAAGAAACCAGAAGTTAGCAAAAGAAAGCCTGAATGACGGCTGGCTTCTTTCATAGTTCTGCCAAAAGTACTGCTTTGTTCATCAGCTACAACATTGTCCTATCCACTGCGTAAAAACCAAGCTGCAGGGACTATCAACAGCACAAGAACAGCGAAAACCAGCAAACTTCCAGACCAATCAAGCTGCTGCAGTAACTGTCCAGCCAATGGGACAACGAACAACTGCCCTCCAGAACCAGCGGCTGTCACGACACCCAACCAGAACGTTCGCCGGTTTGCAGGAACAGCTCGCCCAACCATCGACAAAATGACACCAAATCCGGTACCTGCTGTGGCTATCCCAACAAAGAAACCAGCACTCATATGAGTGACCATTTCAGAGTATCCCTGAGCGCTCAAGTAAAGACCAAAAGAGTAGAGAAC
>CAJQQJ010000203.1 GCA_905480445.1 uncultured Alphaproteobacteria bacterium
CCGTCGTTTCCGTGGCTGTAACAAGAATGTTCGCGCAAAGCCTTATGGTTATGGCTCTGACGAATATGTTAACCTTGAGCTCTATTTGACGTGGCGTGGCCGTGGTCTACCTGTTGAGACCCCAGCTGTTCGTAACTAAACTAAACTGACTTGTTTTAAAGGGGTCGCTGGTTCTTCAGACGGCCCCTTTTTAATCCAACTTCCCAAAGGATGATCTAATGTTTGATCGGCGTGATTTTCTCCAAATCGCTGCTGCTACCGCAGTGCTGTCTACTGGTCTTGGTTCTCAAGCTGGCAAAGCTTTTGCTCAAAAACCATTTACTCAGGACGATTTGCTTGATTTTGAAACTAAGGGCCAAGTTACCCTGCTTCATATCACCGATATTCACGCACAGATCAAACCTGTCTATTTCCGTGAGCCGTCGGTAAACCTGGGCGTTGGTGAAGCATTCGGTTTGCCACCTCATTTGGTTGGCGACGATCTTGTCAAATATTTTGGCCTTAAGGCAGGCTCTCACGAAGCTTACGCGCTGACATATACTGATTTTGAGCGTCTAGCTGGGAACTATGGCCGTGTTGGCGGTATGGACCGAGTGGCAACACTTGTGAAAGCTATTCGTGCGCAGCGCCCAAACAATACACTGCTTCTTGATGGCGGCGATACTTGGCATGGATCCTTTACATCGCTAGAAACTCTGGGCGGCGATATGGCATCCATCATGGATCTTCTTGATACCGATGCCATGGCCTCACACTGGGAATTTACTCTCGGACAAGATCGTGTCATGGAGTTGGTTGATCAGATCAAGCCGAAATTTTTGGCAAACAACATCCGTGATACGGAATGGGAAGAGCCGGTTTTTGATGGCACTGCTTATTATGAAAAGGGCGGCGTAAAGGTTGCTGTTATCGGGCAAGCCTTTCCTTACTGTCCGGTTGCCAACCCTCGCTATATGATGCCGGATTGGTCTTTTGGTATTCGTGAAGATGCTGTAGCAGAAGCCGTCCAAGACGCTCGTGACAACGGCGCTAAGGTCGTTGTGTTCTTGTCTCACAATGGCTTTGACGTTGATAGAAAGCTTGTCAGTCGTGTTGATGGCATTGATGTTGTGCTAACCGGCCATACTCATGATGCGATTCCAAAGCCTCTAGTCGTCAACAACACACTAATTGTTGGTTCTGGTTCCAACGGTAAATTCTTATCGCGCCTTGATCTGGATGTTGGTCCGGACGGCGTCAAAGACTTCTCATACAAACTAATGCCAGTTTTCTCTGACGTGATCACGCCCGACCCTGAGATGTCTGCGCTTATTGATTCCATTCGTGCACCTCATGAGGAAATGTTGTCGACTGTTGTTGGCTACACGGAAGATACCCTCTACCGTCGGGGCAATTTCAACGGGACATTTGATGATGTGATATGTGATGCTTTATTGGAAGAGCGTGATGCTGAGATTGCACTGTCACCGGGCTTCCGATGGGGCCCAACGCTGTTACCTGGCCAAGCAATCACTTGGGACGATATCTATAATGAAACCGCGATGACTTATCCTGCAGCCTATCGACTTGAAATGACAGGCCACTTCCTGAAGGAAGTTTTGGAAGATGTAGCGGATAACCTTTTCCATCCCGATCCATATTTCCAGCAAGGCGGCGATATGGTTCGCGTTGGTGGAATGTCTTATACAATCAATCCTGATAAGAAAATTGGAGACAGGATCTCTGATATTCGCACCCTTAAAAATGACAAGCCACTTGACCCCGAGCGCTCCTATGTCGTTGCTGGGTGGGCGTCCGTCAATGAAGGCACAGAAGGCCCTGCGATTTGGGACGTTGTTGCAGATCATATTAAGGGGCGCGGCACAATCAAGCTCAATGATGTCGAGACCGTTCGTGTGGAGCGTTCTTAACACTCATGTTTGAAGTATCCGTCATAAGTGCATTTTTTGCGGGGATCTTGAGTTTCCTATCTCCCTGCGTTTTGCCATTGGTACCAGCGTTCTTAGGCTACATGGGTGGTTACAGCCTCACAGCATTGGCCGGCGATCAGGTCAGCGGTAAAGCAAGGGCGAGAGTCTTCATTGCGGCACTCTGCTTTGTACTCGGTTTTTCTATTGTCTTTATAGCTCTCGGTCTGACCGTCACTACTTTCGGACGGTTCATCGCAGATTATTTGGATACAATGCGAATTATTGCCGGTGGTTTGATAATCATCATGGGGCTGCATTTCATTGGTTGGTTACGCCTTAAATTCCTCATGAAAACTTTCTCTCCTGATCTAAAGGGTGAACAGAGTGGTTTCCTTGGGGCATTTCTAATGGGGCTGGCTTTTGCCTTTGGTTGGACGCCTTGCATAGGCCCTGTTCTCGGATCAATAATTGCATTGTCAGCTACAGAAGCTACAGTTGGAAAAGGAGTTTTATTACTCTCTTTTTATTCTTTGGGATTAGCAATACCTTTTATTTTATCAGGATATTACATGAATCAATTTTTAATCTCAAAAAAAGGCTTTGGAAAATATTATGGAAGAATAACTAAAACTGGCGGAACTATTTTATTAATCACAGGAATTTTAATTTTAACTAATCAAATTCAAGTAATAAGTTATTATATTTTGACAACCTTTCCTTTCCTAACTACCTTAGGCTAATGAGCAAAATTTCAGTTCTAGGTATTTTCGTTGCAGATATAAGTTTTTCTGGAAATAAAATTCCTTCTGTTGGAGAAACAATCCTAGGTGAAAGTTATAATATTGGGCCAGGTGGAAAAGGATGTAATCAAGCTATTGCAATTTCTAGATTAGGAGGAGAAGTAAACTTCATAAGTAAAATTGGCAAAGAT
>CAJQQJ010000204.1 GCA_905480445.1 uncultured Alphaproteobacteria bacterium
CAACCATCATCAAAATCTCCAACAGCCAACGCCATGTGGGGCGGCCGTTTCACATCGGGGCCAGCCGAAATCATGGAACAGATTAATGCTTCCATTGGTTTTGACCAGCGCCTTTATCAGCAAGACATCAAGGCCTCTAAAGCCCACGCGACTATGCTCGCCGCTTGCAGTATTATCAGCGAAACCGATAACGACGAAATACAAAGCGGCCTAGACAAGATAGCCCAAGAGATAGCCGAAGGGCATTTCACATTTCAGCGAGCTTTGGAAGACATTCACATGAACGTCGAGTCTCGCTTAAGAGAATTGATCGGTGAAGCCGCTGGTCGTCTGCATACAGCGCGGTCAAGAAATGACCAAGTTGCGACCGATTTCCGCCTTTGGGTGCGTGACACAACAGACGGATGTATTGACCAGCTGGTGGCTGCACTGGCCGCGTTGTTGGATAAGGCAGAAAAGCATACGGACGTCGTGATGCCTGGTTTCACTCACCTCCAAAACGCTCAGCCCGTCACATTCGGCCACCATATGATGGCTTATGTTTCGATGCTGCGTAGAGATCTCAGCCGTTTCCAAGACGCAAGGGCGCGCATGAATGAGTCTCCGCTTGGTGGGGCCGCGTTGGCAGGGACTGGTTTTCCAATCGACCGTGATCAAACCGCGAGTCTTCTGGGCTTTGATCGTCCGATGGCCAACTCTATCGACGCAGTCTCTGACCGAGATTACGCGCTTGAGTTTCTTTCAAATTCCGCAATTTTGGCAACCCACCTATCCAGATTGGCTGAAGAAGTCGTTATTTGGGCCTCTGATGCCTATTCCTTTATCTCCCTGACAGACGCCTTCACAACTGGCTCCTCTATTATGCCACAAAAGCGCAATCCCGACGCAGCAGAGCTCGTCAGAGGAAAAAGCGGCCGAATTATTGGTAATCTAAATGCCTTGCTTGTTGTCATGAAAGGCTTGCCGCTTTCCTATTCGAAGGACATGCAAGAAGATAAAGAACCAGTTTTTGATACTGCCGATTCAATCAATCTTTGTTTGGCAGCGATGACTGGCATCATCAGCGATATGGTACCAAATGAAGATCGGCTGAGAACCGCTACTGGCAAGGGACAAATAACGGCGACCGATCTGGCCGATTGGTTGGTGAGAGAACTGGGTCTTCCTTTCCGTGACGCCCATCATGTCACCGGTTCAATCGTTCATTTAGCTGAGTCTCAATCTTGTCAGATTTGGGATTTATCATTGCAAGATATGCAAAAAATCGAACCACGGCTTAACGAACGAGTCTTTTCTGTGTTATCAGTGGACGAATCGGTTAGGAGTCGTCGTTCATTTGGCGGCACAGCTCCGACAAGGGTAAGAGAAGCAATTGATGCTGCTCGCCAAGAACTAGGCTTGTCCTTAAGGGATTAAATTCATGTTTTTATTAAAAAAAGTTTCTTCATTCGTGTTCATGGGAGTTTTGGTTTTAGGCCTATCTGGCCTACAAGCTTGTGGGAAAAAGGGCGATCCTTACGCCTCTAAACCTGCAGCAAGTGCAGAGGCAAATGCCAAGCCAGAAGCAGTCGATAACAAAAAAACTTATCCTGCTCCCTATCAAAACGAAGTACTACACGAACCGAAAAAGAAGAAATTTCTTGGAATATTTTAACTACCGTAACGGCGAGCTCTTTGCTGAAGAACTCTCGATTGCAGAAATTAGCAAGACTGTAGGAACACCTTTCTATTGCTACTCACAAAGCGCCATAGAAGAAGCTTATCAACAACTGACAACGGCTATTCAAGGCCTGGATTTGTCCGTTTTTTATGCCATCAAGGCTAGTTCAAACCCTGCAATTATAAAGGTTTTGGCGGATCAAGGCGCCGGTGCCGATATCGTATCAGGTGGTGAACTACGCCTAGCCCTTGCCGCTGGTCTTCCTGCAAATAAAATCGTCTTTGCTGGGGTTGGTAAAACCCGCGATGAAATGGCTTTCGCACTCGCCCAAGGAATTTTACAGTTCAATGTCGAATCTCCACAGGAGATTGAAGCATTGAATTCAGTGGCTGAAGAACTGGGGCTTGTCGCGCCGATCGCACTGCGTATTAATCCTGATGTCGACGCTAAAACAGATGCTCGAATCACCACAGGAAAAGCCGATAATAAGTTCGGTATAGATGCCAAAGACGCTCTCACTATTGCAAAGCAAAGCAGTGAGCTAAAGGGGATCCGCATTGACGGCCTAGCCGTCCATATTGGATCTCAGCTTTTGGATCTTGAGCCATACCGCGAAGCCTATAAACGTCTGGCTTCCTTAGCGACAAACTTCATGAACGAAGGCTTTAAGCTTCACCACCTAGATCTTGGTGGTGGCGTAGGCATAGCTTACGATTTGGGCCAAGCGCCAGACCTCAATGCTTATGCATCAATTGTGAAAGAAACAGTTCATCCACTCGGTTTGCCGCTGATGATGGAGCCTGGCCGCTCCTTGGTTGGTCAAGCCGCGATTATGGTTTCCGAAGTGATCTACACAAAAGACGCCACAACCAAGTCCTTTGCCATCATTGATGCCGCAATGAATGACCTCATCCGCCCAGCACTCTATCAAGCAAAACATGCCATTAAGCCAGTGCACGAAAGTGTTAGTGCCAGCCACAATCGCTCTTACGATTTCGTTGGGCCAGTCTGTGAATCGACTGACACTTTCGCCGAAGATTTCGACTTTTCAGAGCTTAATGCTGACGATCTTGTCGCTTTCTATTCTGCGGGGGCTTACGGCGCGGTGATGGCGTCAGAATACAATGGCCGTCCACTGGTTCCTGAGGTGTTAGTCAAAGGCGATAGCTTTTCAGTAATCCGACAGCGCCCGAGTTATGAGGACATGCTGCGGCTTTACTCGTTGGCCAGTTGGCAAATCTAGCGACGATGTCCAAGCAGCCTCTGAAACTCTACTTGCTGAAGCCTATGGCTTGGCTCGTGTTGTTTTGGGAGGCTTTTTGGACGGCATTTTGGCCACTTTTTGTTTTTCTCGGCTTTGTTTTTGCGCTGGCTTTTACGCCTATCTCAGATTTTCTTCCACCCTACTGGCATCTAGGCATTCTCGCTTTTCTATCCTTCACCTTTATTGTTTTGCTAGGTTTGGGTATTTGGAAAATAAGGCTGCCCAAATGGCTGCAAGCGAGCCGAAGATTGGAAGAAGACAGCGGATTTCTGCACCAGCCTTTGTCTGGAATGAAGGAAGAAGCAAACTTCATCACAACTGATCCTGACGATCCTTCAGCTGCCCTTTGGAATGCCCACCAGGAGCAGCAACGAAAACAGTTAAAAAAAACCAAAATCAAAGCACCAAGAGGCCTGCTTTTAACGCTTGATCGTTACGGGATAAGGTTGCTGCCCTTATTAGCAATTGCGATTGTTGCGCCCCTTAACTGGCTCAATCTAGAGAGAAACGTCAAGTCTAATCTATGGCCCACTTGGCCCACGCCCCCTGCGCCACTCGCTCTCCAGATCGACGCCTGGATCACACCGCCGACTTATACGGCTATCGACCCCTTTGTTGTGGACTTCAGCAAGACTGGCCAACACCAACTTCATGTTCCGACAAAATCCGAGCTGGTCCTTCAACTGCAAGGCGGAACCGACGGCGTTGAGGTTCGCGATGGGCAAGGCGCGATCGATGCCACAAAAGTTAGCTCTGGTGCAATACGCATAAAAATGGCGCTCCAAAACGACAAAACTATTCAGGTCTTAAAAACTGGCGCAGAAAAAGCTGCTTTGAGTTTTTCTATCAAACCCGATTTGAAACCTGCGATTATCTTGGAGGAGCGCCCTCGCTCAACCGACAGAGGCTCTCTACAGCTTAAATACAGAGCAGAGGACGATTACGGTCTTGCAAAGATCACAGCTCAGCTAGAACTGGCGGAAGGTCCGAAGCAAAATCCGGCTACCCTTTTACTTACCAACTTCAACGAACTCGAAACTTTAGTGCAAAAGAGCGATTTCCTTTCTTTGGCTGAACACCTATGGGCCGGCTCCCCTGTTTTCATAAGCCTGATTGCTGAAGATATAATCGGGCAAGTTAAGGAAAGTTCCCCGGCTCACGTTC
Source organism: uncultured Alphaproteobacteria bacterium (assembly GCA_905480445.1). GTDB lineage: Bacteria > Pseudomonadota > Alphaproteobacteria > UBA7985 > CAJQQZ01 > CAJQQZ01. Next base: position 4,089 of record CAJQQJ010000204.1, read on the forward strand.
AGCTGCCAGAACGGCAATTTCGTAACCCTTTGGCCAAAAAGGTCATTGAGATCCGCAAGCAACTCTATTTCAGGAGCCAAGACCGGTTTCTATTAGCTCAGACCCTGTTGAACATGGCTCAAGAGTTAGGCGCCTCTGAAGACAACCGACGGATTGATATCCAACTCCTCCAGATCGGCACCAAGTTAAAATCGTTCACAGAAACCAAAGTCCCTGACACTTTCTACAAAGAACTGTGGGACATTGCACTGGCTCTCGACTTCTCGCCCTTGAGTGACGCGGAAACCCGATTGAAAGAAGCAGAAGAGAACCTTCGTGACGCCCTTGAGAACTCCGCCCCTGAAAGCGAAGTTGAACAAAGGGTCCAAGAACTTCGCAAAGCAATGGAAGATTTTATGTCTGAAATGGCTAGGCAAAGCCTGGAAGACATGCTGAATAATCAGAATTTGGATCTGGCTCCTTTAGACCAAAACTCGCCAACCAGTTCAGCTTTGGATCAGTTGAGCGATGAACTCAAAAACCTGACCGAACAGGGCGCTAGAGAAGAAGCGTTAGAGCTCCTCAACCGCATGAAGGAGATGTTGGAGAATCTGCAAAGCAATGACTTAAAAATGAGCCTCAACCAATCGCCCAATGATGGCAGCAACGCAGGAATGATGCAGCAGCTAGGCGAGATCATGGAGGATCAGCAATCGCTCCTCAATGAGCTTTTCAGTGCTATGCAAGCGGGCACAGATTGGAATGATACCTCAGACGCTAATCTAGATTCCGCCCTCAAGCAGGAGAAAATACGTCAGGCTCTAGGCGATCTAATGAGAGACACAGCACGTGGACTGGGAGGTATTCCCAAACCCCTTGGTGAAGCCGAAAGAAAAATGAAAAGCGCGGTCGAGGCCCTGAGAGGAGCGCGCGGCGAAGAGGCTGTTGAAAGCCAGACGCAGGCACTCAGATCTCTACAAGACAGTGCCCAAGAAATTGCTAACATAATCGCCCAACAGATGGGAGACGGTGCACCCAGTCAGGCGATGGAGGGGCTTCAATCAAGAAACGGGCAAGGTCCATTGGATCCCTTGGGTCGAAAGACTAAGGACGGCAGAACCGGCAAAGATGATTTACTAGGTAACGATCCATCGTTGGCCGGAAGCCAGTCAGATGCCATCGTCAAAGAGTTAAGAAAACGGCTCACTCAGCCCGGTATTAAGCCCAAAGAAAGGGCCTATATTCAGAAACTTCTGGAAAAATTCTAGGCTGCTCAGGATTGCTTAAGAACAAAACGCTTGCTGCAATAAGGGCAATCAATGGAGCCCTTACCGCGCAAGTTAAGAAATACTTTTGGATGACCGAGCGCTCCGCCAGCACCCTCACAAGCAACTTTTTCTTTGTTTACTTCTACGGTTTCCGCGACTTGCATGATTTCTGTCCCAACTGGATTGGATTTCGTTGCAAGCGATCTATCAGCAAAAAGCTATGAAAACAAGTTTCTCCCAAGTCGAAGCTTTGATTCCTTTGCCGTCCAGTGGAACTTATCCTAAAAGCAGGTCAGATTTTCAGGAAAACCCGTGACTTCTTTACCAGATTTAGCAATCAACGCCCAAGCCCTCACCAAAGTCTATGGCGGCAGCCAATCCGACCAAGCGCCAAAACTGGCGCTCGATGCGGTCGATCTACAGGTTCCAAGAGGGTCACTCTTTGGGCTCCTAGGTCCCAACGGCGCAGGCAAATCGACCTTGATCAATATTATGGCCGACCTGGTCAACAAGACCTCTGGTTCTTTGTCGATTTGGGATTACGACATCGACAAAAGACCGCGCCAATCGCGCGCCTCTATCGGTGTGGTGCCGCAAGAATTAACCTTCGATCCCTATTTTTCTCCGCGCCAAGTTCTGGAACTACAAGCTGGCATGTACGGGGTTCCACCAAAAGAACGCCGCACCATGGAACTGTTGGAAACCGTAGGGTTGTTTGACAAAGCCGATGCCTATGCACGCTCCCTTTCTGGTGGCATGAAACGCCGGCTAATGGTCGCGAAAGCCATGGTACATACGCCGCCCATTCTGATCCTTGACGAACCAACTGCCGGCGTAGATGTCGAGCTGCGCCGTATGCTTTGGGATCACGTTTTAGAACTCAACGAACTAGGTGTGACGATTGTATTGACCACACACTATCTCGAGGAAGCCGAAGAACTTTGCGACCGCATCGCCATTATCAATCGGGGTAATATCGTTGCTTGCGAAGACAAGCCACAATTGCTGAACCGCATCGATAGTAAGAAGATTGTCATTTCATTGAAGCAGGTGCCAGAAAAGCTACCGCAACAACTCTTGGATTTTTCACCAGAGCTCACAGATGCCAAAACATCCTCTTCAGGACTGGCTCAACTCGCTTTTTCCTACCGCCGCAGCGAAAGCCCGATTAGCGCAATCTTAGCCGCCGTTGCCGCCGCCGGCTTAGAGATCCGCGATATATCCACAGAAGAAAGCGACCTTGAAGACATCTTCCTCCAGCTGACCAGCAGCAAGAGCACCTGAAAACCATTTACCTATCGCGGCCCTTAAGCTATTAGGCTGCTAACATCTTTCGGGTCATAATTTCTGGCCCCTGTGGACCCATAGCTCAGTTGGATAGAGTGCTGCCCTCCGAAGGCAGAAGCCGTTGGTTCGAATCCAACTGGGTCCACCATTTTTTCTGAATTAAATCAACGACTTAGGGGCATGCGAAATTTTGGCGCTGTAACTACTTGCATCTCGCGTACCGTACAAAACTACCGAGTCCTCGTACAAATACCGTACAGTCGAAATCGCGCTAACTATGACTATTTGTTTGTTGAGGGTAATTTTTTACTTGAAACAAGTAAATGTTTGTTATACTGATCAGCCCCTGTTAACTGGTCCAGTTTGAATGTTAGTTCATGATTGGCCTTTGATGGGTCAAGTCCAGAATCTGCTGTAAATTGGGTCTGTAAGATTGCGTTTTAGGTTCAGATTTTGATTACGTTTTCGGTTTCTTGTTTTGCCTCTCTTTCTGCTTTCCACTCTTTGAACTCGGCCATGTCAAAGTAACGTCTG
>CAJQQJ010000205.1 GCA_905480445.1 uncultured Alphaproteobacteria bacterium
CATCCCAAGCTCCTATTTGTTTGTACCCAAAAACGAAGGGCCAGTGGTGATGAATCGCGCTTACGGCACCACGCCAGGTGTCGACAAAGTTTGGCTCGGCCACGCTATCTCCTTCTTTGATGGCGGTTTCGATCTGGAGGCTGCCGCTAAACGCATAGCGCAAGACGTGCTGAACTATCTAAGCGAACTCGGGACCGATAACCGTCGTGTGGCGGTCGAGTACATCAACCCTTCGGTTATTCAGGCTCTTGAGGCTGTAGGGCTCGAAGTTATCGACGGGGTTTTGATTTCAGAAGAAGCGCGCCTGATCAAATCCGCCGAAGAAGTCGCTTGTATTCAATGGGCCGTCGACGTAGCAGAGCTCGGTATCGCGAAACTAAAGGAAGCCATTCGGCCTGGTGTTTCGGAGACCCAACTCTGGGGACTGCTTAACTACACCAATCTTGCTAACAACGGCGACTGGCATGATGGACGCATGTTGGCGTCAGGAGACCGCATAAATCCCTGGTTACAGGAGGCCTCGATGCGTCGTGTAGAATCTGGTGACCTCGTCGGTTTTGATACCGACATGGTGGGACCCTTTGGCTACTTCGCTGATGTCTCACGGACCATGCATTGCGGCCCAGCCAAACCAACCAAACGCCAAAAAGAAATCTATCGCTTGGCCTACGACGAAGTTCAACACAATATGGCACTCGTGAAGCCCGGCGTAACTTTCGTAGAGTACCAGCAGCAAGCCTTTGAAGTGCCAGAAGAGTTCCAACAGAACGCTTACACCTGCGTCGTTCATGCTGTCGGCATGTGTGACGAGTACCCCCGTATTGACCCTAAATTCAGAGGACCAACTCCCTACGACGGTGTTATCGAAGCTGGCATGGTGTTGTGTATCGAAAGCTATATGGGTGCGGTTGGTGAGCGCGACGGTGTTAAACTAGAGCAACAAGTGTTGGTGACCGAAGATGGTTATGAACTTTTCTCACACTATCCATTTGAAGAAGAACTGTTGGATTAGTCCGAAAGCATAAGATCTTCGCCGTTGACAATTTCGATCTCGTAGTCGTCGGCCAACCAATCGTAAAGAGTCGACCGCCACTTAGTCTCCGTATGACCGATCGCATCTTCTACAAAAGTGACCTCATAACCTCGCTGAGCTGCGTCAGCGGCTGTTAAACCAACACAACCGTCAATAAAGACGCCTGAAAGAACCAGATGGGTAATGCCCTTGCTCTTTAGACGCTCATCCAAATTTGTATCAAGAAATGCTGAATTAGCTCTCTTGACCAGCCTATCGGCACTTGGCGGCACACTAAAGCCATCAACGGCTCCCGCATCATCGCTGCCCTCAATCAAACAAGAATAATCGTACTTAAGCATCAAGCGAGACCAGGTAGATCGATCGGCCTCGTGCTCAGTCACAACATTGAATATCGGTAGGCTAGTTCTTTCAAACTTCTCCACTAAACTGTCAATCACAGGCAATAGTGTCGTCAATTGCTCAGCTCTTTCAGACTTACGAAACATCCAGCTTTGCATGTCTACTATCAAGAGGGCTTTCATCGCGTCCTGCCGATCAACTGCTCAAGATCCATACCTCCGTTGGCATCGATCTTTTCTCGAATTGTTGTAGCTTCAACTGCGTCCAATCCAGTTAAGTCGTCAAACACCTTTCCATTCTTGGAAATTACATTGAGTCCAAGCTTTGATTCGTTCGGCAGTTGGCCGAGATGAAGAAGTGCATCTTTGACTGTAACAACTTTCACTGGGATCACCTTTCATTCATTCAATTTAACTAAACTTAATCTTTTGCTTAATCCAAGGGAGCAGCTCCTCCCTCGGCTTTCTTCGTTGAGATGTAGGGAGCCAAGCGTTCTTTTATGTCACCGGAATTAACCGGTAGTTGGAAATTGGCCAATGTGTCCTGCCAGACTTTTGTCGCACGTTGATCGGAGGTGACTGATCCACCCTCGATCCAGTTTCCATGATTGTTCAAGTCGGCAACCAGAGGCTCATAGAAGGCTGTTTGGTAGCGTTCCATCGTGTGGGCAGCACCAAAAAAGTGACCACCGGGCTCAACTTCTGCCAGGGCCTCCCAGGCCATGCCGCCAAATCCAGTTTCCGGTTTTTTGCAGAGCTCGGCTATGGTTTGCAGTGCTTCCATATCATTGATGTATTTCTCGTAGCCGAACGTCAGTCCACCTTCAAGCCAACCAGCGGCATGGACGGTCACCGTTGCATTGGCCATCAAAGCGCCCCAAAGGCCCATATGATTCTCACCAGCAGATTGCATGTCGTTGGCGACACCGGCAGAACCAGCAGCGGACCGCCAAGGTAGACTAATCAAGCGCGCGAGTTGGCCTGAGCCTATTTCCAGTTTGATATGTTCCGGTGTTCCAAAGGCAGGTGCACCAGATTTCATGTAAACATTTGAGGCAAAGCCACCGTAGGACACCGGTGCGCCTTCTTTGGTCAACTGAGACAGAGCAATGCAGGCCAAGGCCTCAGCATGTTGCAAAACCAGAGCGCCCGCCACTGTTATCGGGGCCATAGCACCAGACAAGCAGAAGGGCGTGATGATAGACATTTGCTTTGCACGCGCGAAATCTATCACTCCTTGCGCCATGGGCCGGTCAATCAACCGGGGAGAATTGGTGTTGATAATGGTGAAAGCCCAGGAACCATTGGCGAATTCATCGCTTGATAGGTTTAGGCCCAGCTGGATCATCTCAAAAATCTGGTCGACCTGAGCCTGACCACGTGAATAGGCAAACATGGGCTTATCGCAATAGATCATCTGCGCCCGCATTTGCGCATAATGACGATCCTGAATGGGCACATCCTGTGGTTCTGATGAAGGACCGAGCACATGCATGACGTCAAAAGCCTGCTGGAGCTTCAGGGTTTCCTCATATGATTCCAGATCACCGGGTCGGCGACCTCGAACCAGATCAGTCACGTTGGGACAACCGGCACCTGGTGCGAAGAGCATAGTACCGAGCGCGTAATCCTGCTCTCGCTCAGGGTTGGCCGCGCGCATGCGAATGGATTTCGGTGCCGTCTTCAAAGCGCTTTCAATGATGTCGCGGCCAATGAAAACCATCTCGTCATCATGTACTCTAGCACCCGCTGTCTGAAAGATGCTGCGGGCTTCTTCGAGCAACATCTTAATGCCTAGTTCTTCCAGGACCTTGAGAGCAGTGTCATGAATGGCTTGCACCTCGTCGTCTGAAAAGACTTTCTGAGGCTCATAGGGATGCTTCAGCTGGCGATAGGTTTTGGTGTCATAGCCACCAGAAGCAACCTTGTCGCGTGACCTGCGTCCGCGGCGTGCGGTTTTTTCTTCTAGACTCATGCAACCAGCTCCTTGTTTGAATAGATTTCACAGTAGGCTTCAGCAGTCTGGTCGTTGATTTCTCGACCGGTAAAGCAGCGGTAGTATTCTTTTAAGTAGGATAACCGCTGCGCCATCGGCTCGTTTACGCCGAGCGAATAATAAGACACCTGAGTGAAATAGATGATACGAGCGCGGATAAAGGCTTCTGTATCTGTATAGCCCCGGTTTTCGAAAAAGCTCTGGATCGCGCCGATCCGGCTTTCATCTTCTTGTTCAACTGCACTCTTGACGGCTTGGGATAGCCTTGCCCAATCACGCATAGCTTGATCCAGTTTAGCGTTGAAAGGCTCCATCGAAACCCAGACCGTGAACAGTCCCAATATGCCATCTTCAAGATTGTCGGCATTGCTTAACGTTTCGCGGATTGAGTCGGAGTTAAGCTGCCGCCATTCTTCGATCAAAGCGGCCAACAAATCACCACGATCCTTAAAGTGCCAATAGAAAGAGCCACGTGAAACAGTGAGCTCGTTTGCCAGACGTGTAATCTCGACTGCCGCGATCCCTTCCTTGACAAGCATCGTCAATGCTGCGGCAATCCAGTCTTCTTTTCCAAGGATCGAGCGACCAGGTTTTCTAGAGCTTGGGGTCAAAGGAATCTCCATTTCCATACAGGGTTGTCTGTTTCCATACAGCTGTGTATGGTCTTGTCAAGTATGACCAGAGATTAGGGATCAATGACATGGCCAACGAAACACCAGCAAAAGTTCTAAAACCCAGTGACCTGACTTTTAACCCGCGCTTCGAGCATGGTGAACAGGCACAGGTGGCATCCGTTTGTGGTCCGGATCAAGGAACGCAGCTGGGCGCAGGCTATGTCAGAATGACCAATGCCAAAATTCCCTGGACCATCAAGTATGATGAAATGGTTCTTGTTGTTGAAGGATCACTCACCATTCACATTGCTGGAGAACCCTTGACGGCAAAGGCTGGTGAATCAATCTGGCTACCTAATGGTACCGAGCTGGTCTATGAGAGCGAAAATGCGCTTCTGTTTTACGCCATTCACCCCGCCAATTGGGCCGAGACCTAGAACCGATGGAAATCAAAGCTTTCCCAAAAGAAGACCAAACCAATGGATGGGCTAAGGTCCTGCCACCACGAACGCCGCAGCTTGCACTCGAAGATCACATTACCGCTGACTGGCTTGTCATCGGCGCTGGCTACGCGGGCCTTGCCGCCGCGAGAAGATTGGCAGAAAACCGCCCTGATGAGACCGTGGTTGTCCTTGAGGCAGGCCAATCTGGCCTCAATGCTTCAGGCCGCAATTCGGGCTTTGGCATCGATCTACCCCACATTGTCGGAACCCTGGAGGAGCTAGAAGGTTCGCGCAAATACATGAACCTCGCGCGGGCGGCTTTAGATTACCTCGAAACATCCGTGACTGAGCACAAAATCAATTGCGATTGGGCGAGAGATGGTAAATACCAAACAGCCTCTTCAGTGCGCGGTTCCAAAGAGTTGTTAGAACCTTTTGCAAAAGAGCTGGATGCTTTAGGTGAGCCCTACACCTGGTGCGATGCAAAAGACTGTAAAGAGAAGTTAGGCACAGATCACTTTCATTCCGCAATCTATACGCCGCATTGTGTTTTAATGAACCCTGCTGGGTTAACCCAGGGACTAGCGGACTCTTTGCCTTCGAA
>CAJQQJ010000206.1 GCA_905480445.1 uncultured Alphaproteobacteria bacterium
ACCCCATCTGGATTTCATTTCCGTTGGTAGTAACGACCTCTTGCAGTTTGCGTTCGCCGCCGACCGCAATAACCCGCAACTAAACAATCGATTTGACACGCTTTCACCAGCCGCTTTGAGCCTGCTAAAATCAATCGCTGCCAGCGCCAACCGGCACGGCCTCACGACCACAGTCTGTGGCGAAATCGCGGGATCTCCCTTGGAAGCAATGGCTTTAATTGGCTGCGGTTTCCAAAACTTCTCGATGGCTTGGTCATCTGTACCGGCAGTCAAAGCCATGGTCCGTAGTCTCGATAGCCGAGCGATAAAAGACTACATCGATTATTCTTTGGAGCGGAGTTACAACAGCCTTAGGCAACCCTTGTTAGCTTTCGCCAAGGATCACGCGATCAGGCTCTAGGGCCTAGGGCTTAAAGTCCGTAGTTCTCGCTCTGCATTTCTATCATGCGGCTGACCGTGCGCTGGAATTCAAACGAGCCGTCACCACTGGGATAAAGCTGCTCTGGCGCAGCGTCTGCACCAATCACAACCTGGGTCTTGCGGTCATAAAGCGCATCGATCAGGGTCATGAAACGCCGGGCTTCATTGCGTCTATCCGGGCCCATTTTTGGCACGCCAGCAATGATCAAAGTATCAAATTCTTCCGTGAGTTTTAGGTAATCAGCAGTGCCCAACGCCCTTCCACAGAGGTCATGGAAATTAAACGAAGCCACACGGCCATTTGCTCTAGGGACAATTAGTTCGCGTCGACCGACCATCAAAGTCCTAGGTTCACCAAGTTCACCCCCGGTCAAGGCAGAGAAACAGTCCAAAAGGCGGTTTTCCGTCGTTTGGTCAAAGGGCACAAAGTAAGTGTCTGGCAGCCGCATGTTTAAAACACGGTAGTCACTCTTGTGGTCAACTAAGATTTGGTCAGTGGTTTCCTTCAGGAGAGCGATAAAGGGCAAGAAGCGCTCTCTTTGTAATCCACCTTCATACAAGCGATCAGGTGGAAAATTCGACGTCATCACCATCGTTGTTCCATGTTCGCTGAGCGCCTTGTAAAGACGACCTAGGATCATTGCGTCCGCTATATTGTTGATAACGAATTCATCAAAACAAAGAACCTTTGACTCAGCCGCAATTTCTGCAGCTAAAGGAGCTATAGAGTCGACGCTGTCCAGATTTTTGCTGCGGCTTTTGTGGATGCGATTGTGGACCTCTAACATGAAAGCGTGAAAGTGAACTCGACGCTTAGTAAGGCCCGTCAATGAATCATGGAACAAATCCATCATCGTGGTCTTACCACGACCGACCGGACCATAGAGGTAGACGTTTTTCAGTTCGTTCTCTTTAGCGCGGCCCAGCGTGATTAAGCGAGAAAACAACCCTTTTTTGGCGCTGGTTTTATCTTCCAGTCTCTGCTGCAATTGATCAAGAACAGTGGCAGCCATTTCCTGGCTGGGATTGGCTTTGAACTGACCTTCACCTACCAAACGATGATAGCGTTCGAGTGTTCCTTGTGGCTGCTCGGACATGGATGCTCAATTATTCTTCGAAATAAAACCGGGTCTATGGCGGTTAGTTGGCACAGCTAAAGACCTTATTCAAGCAAAAGCCCTCCACGAGGGGAGGGCTTGAACTCAATAGAAAGAATAAGGCCCATTAAAACGGCATCGGTTTCCCGTTAACAGTTAAAGTACCAGCTTCATCAATTTTGATGTTGTAAACAAAGGTATCGTCACCGGCGGCTTCACCAAAGATTTGGGCAACAGGAAGACCAGAAATCAACAGGCTTGCTCGCTTAGCAGCACTACGGTCTTTACCGGCGGCCACTTCTTGCGCAACCGTAGTGATGGCCTGGAAACCTTTGACGAAGATTTGCATCTCACCCAATGCGAAAAGCGGTGAACTTGGATCAATGTTAAATGCACCGTCAACGTCCACTTTGAACAAATTACCGATGACATGGGAAGCCGGGATAACAACCCTTGGCGGAGAACCAAAGAATACACCCATCAGCGCCGGTGCTGCTGCTTCCAACGCGTCCTCAAGACCACCTTCGTCCAACAGCCCTCCTTCGATTGGTTGGTCTGCTAGTGCTTCTTTTAGCGCTGCCAATGGCAGATCTTCTAGACGGATAGACATATTCATATCTTGAGGAATAAGCCCCGACGTTAGCTTGTCGAGAAATTCGTTCAACGTCACATCTTTCGACCGAATGTTCATTGCAAGCACTGCACTAGGCTCACGAATGTCCGTCAACGCAAATTCGAAACTTCCCGTTTCAGCGCGTAGGGATTTTTTGCTGCCTGGGCGCACAACCGATAAACCGGTTCCCGTTGCTTGGAAACTTGCGTCGCTGAAGTTCATGTAAACGTCGAGCAAATCGCCCATAGTAGCAGTTGCATTTTCTCCGGTACTAAACAGCTTCTTGGATGCTGATTGATAGCGCGGGCCATCAATTGAAGACATCAAGCCCTCATATTTTGCAGAATCCAAAGAGACATAACCTTCGGTCGTGTTAACCGCCACATTGCTCATCGAGGAAACCAAAGCGTAGCTTCCATCAGTAGACGACAACATATCATTGGCAGTAACTGACAGCTGAAGATCACCAATGGCAATCGTCATTTTTTCTTCGGGCACAGACATGTTGAAGTTACTGATCCTCACATCGGCATCGCTATTTTCAAAAGTAATATCGATGGCGGAAGTAACAGATTGTAACTTGGACAGGTCGTCTGGATTGAAGTTACCATCTTCGTCTCTAAAACCTTCAATAACTTCAGAATAAAGATCGAAAAGATCATAGTCTTGTGGGCCGCTGATCGAACCATTCACTGCAAAAGAGTCGACAGAAACGGTGACTTTTTCATCTAAATCAATGAAGTTCAGTTGCTCCAAACTCCAGTCAATCTGCTGGTCGCCTTCGCCAGCTAAAGCCAAAGCCATAGCACCAGTGCTCAAGACGCCTTCATCATCAGCCGCTTTCAACGAGTTATAACCCCAGCTCAAATCTCTGTACGACTGGCTTTCTACCGCCCACAAACCACGCCAAGCGTAACCTTCGAGCTGGACTTGAGGGCCGCCTTCTACTTGCAAGCTGGTTGGGAATTCTTGGCTTTCTACACGGTACTGACCGGCGCCAACGGGTTCCATAGTAAAAGAAAAGTTGCCTACTCTGATCGCGGAACCGAGGAAAGCGTCATTGACGGTTACCGTGAAATAGCCACCCTCATCCGCAACGTTTACGTCACCATGTTCCCAAGGCCCGACGACAGCTAAAGACATAACGCGGCTTAAGCTTTCTTCTACATGCTTGCCGATTGCATCAGCATCTAAAGATTGAGATTGGGCAGTCGACAAAGACAAGCTTGCAAAGACGACGACAGCCAAAAAACGGAAGAGGCGCATAGGTTGGAAACCTTTCAAAACTGTGCGGGCAAAACTGGGGGGACTTCCCCGATCCAATCTTATCTACAGATTTATCAAAAACCTGAAAAGGATGAGAATCCTAAATGACAAAAGAAAAGGGCTCGATTAAGGCTAATTGATTGAAAGTTGATGACATTCACGTGCTCAACGCAACCAACTTGCCCCCAAAACAGAAAAAGGCAGCGCCATGAACCGCACTGCCTTTTTGTTAAATGAGACCTCAGCATAACTAGAGGATTCCCATAGGCTGGAATATTTGGTAACTTTTGTCATGCAGAAACCTTTCGTCAGCCAACCCGAACTTTTTGTGACCACCAGCGATCTTGATCATCCAGCACTTCATGCGCTTGA
>CAJQQJ010000207.1 GCA_905480445.1 uncultured Alphaproteobacteria bacterium
AAAGTGCCAAGCATCATTAACCAATGGTCGCTGCCAATAGCAGATTTGTCGAAATGAGCCATGATATCCTTACGACCAACAATCGCAGCTAGTGGGAAACCGCCACCGATCACTTTGCCCAATGTACAAAGATCAGGTGTGACACCATAGGTTTCTTGAGCCCCTCCGTATGAAAAACGAAACCCAGTGACGACTTCATCAAAGATTAGGACAATACCGTACTTGTCACACTCAGCCCGCACGGCGGCTAAGTAACCCGGTTCCGGTGGTATGATCCGTTGAAGCGGCTCAATGATTAGCCCGGCAATTTGATGGCCTTGTTCGGCCAGTAGGCTGCGTAAGAAGTCCAAATCATTAAAGGGAGCAATCAGCATTTCATCGCGGACAGATTCTGGAATACCTGCGCTGTCTGGAATCGCTTGCGGAAAGTTGGACATCTTAGTAGGGGCAAGACTCATTTGAGCCTCAGCAGACATGCCGTGGTATCCGCCTTCGAATTTCAAAATTTTGTCGCGTCCAGTAAAAGCACGAGCCAGGCGCATCGCGTACATATCTGCTTCGCCGCCCGTAGACAGAAATCGCAAGTGCTCGGCACAAGGAACAGCCGTGATGATGTCTTCCGCCAGTTCAATGCCTGCCGCGTTGTTGGCAAAAAAGGTCATGCCTTTGGACAGCTGTTCTAACACAGCTTCCAACACTTCTGGATGACCGTGACCCAATAGCATCGGGCCTGAACCAATCAGATAGTCGACATACTCTTTGCCGTCTTCGTCCCAAACACGGCTGCCTTCACCGTTACGGATAACAACGTTGGGATCAAAATTACCAAACCCACCAGCAGGCATTGCAGCCTTTGCACGATCAATCCATTCTGCCTGTGTACTAAGCTTCTTCATTAGACTCTCTTACTAAAATCCATAAACGGCGACGGGATCTCCAAGAATAGACCTGTCAGGGGAGACGCCAAGCCCTGGCGTGGAGGGCGGTGTAGCAAATCCAGCTTCGTTACGCGCACCCATGTTTGGCACGGGGTCAACGCTTAGATGATAATGACACAACCATGATGCCAACCTGTTTGCTTCGGGTGTTGAGGCAGCCAGATGGATAGCGGCGGTATCCGCCAAAGCCGAGCCACCTAAATCTTCGATATGCATTTGCCAACCAATTGACACGCCAAAGTCGCGAATTTGTTTTGCTCGCGTTAAGCCACCAACACGATTGGGTTTCACTTTTACGCCTTCGCAAGCCCCAATTTTCCAGGCTTCTAAATGATCGCCAAATGTGTGCATACATTCATCCAGCATGATTGGGTTTTGTACGCGCTTAGTGACGTGTGCACATTGGTCAAGCGTTTCGCAGGGTTGTTCCACCCAATCACGTGCGTCGACAGAGTTTAATACCTGGATCGCTGTGCTTGGTGTCCAAGCGCGGTTTACATCAAAGGTAACATTTTCATGGGCTGGCAAGGCATCTGAGATAGCTTCTATGCGAGCAATGTCTGTGGCTGGATCAACCCCACCAATTTTTGCCGAATGAGTTCGGTAGCCTTTTTGTGAGGCCCGCCGGATTAACCTGATCATCTCGTCGGGAGTACCCGTGGAAATCGATGAGTTAACAGCAACGGGTGTGGCTTCTGCACCACCCATCATTTGCCAAAGTGGCATAGAGCTGCTTTGCCCGGAGATATCCCAACAAGCCATGTCTAATGGAGACTTCACATAAGGGTGGCCGGGCAATGTTACATCCATCAAGCTGTTTATATGCTCCAGCGATCTTGGGTCTTGACCAATTAGGACGGGGGCTAAAATCTCTAATCCAGCCCTGATACCTGGACCATGTGCAGGCAGATAGGTGTGCCCCCAAGGACAGCCTTCGCCCCAACCAACCAGCCCTTCGTCGGTATGAATTTCAACAAAGGTGCTGTCTAGCTGTTCGAATTTTAGACGACCGCCGGAAAGGTAGTAGGGTTCCGTCAGCGGCATGTCTAATTGGTAAACTTTGACGCCTGTAATCTTCATGAGAACACCGCAAAATTGCCGCGGACTTTTTCTTCATTAAGGGCAATTAGGACCAATGTTGGAGCACCCGCTGTGCTTGCGAAATTGCTCATGCGTCTGTCCGTGGTAAATGGCCTGCCGGATCGTAGACCGCTTCGGCCAGGATGCGCCCTTTGCGCGGTTTACCAGCAACAATCACTTCGATTTCGGTGCCAGGGACTGCAGCGTGGGGCTTTACATAAGCGAATGCCAGGACTTTCCCATAGGTATGCGAAAAGGCGACAGATGACGTTGAACCAACAACTTCACCATTTACAACAATGGCTTCTCCGCCATGACCGTCTTCAATGCCATCGGATTCAAACTCCAAATAGGCGCATATCCAGGGCAGCTTTCCTGCTTCAGCTTGTTTCAAGCTTTCGCGCGTAGCTTCTACGCCTACATATTCTTTATCTACCTTAGCAAACCGCATGACATCAGCTTCTGGCAATGTAACCTCATTGTTTAGTTCACCTGCGCCTTTAAAGGCTTTTTCCATTCGGAGAGTGTTCATTGCAAAGGAACCATAATCTGTAATGCCGTGCGCTTCACCTGCCGTCCACAAAGCGTCATAAACAGCTAAGGCGTTTTCGCGAGGAATATGGAATTCCCAACCAAGTTCACCAGAATATGACATGCGAAAAGCCCAAAGGTCATGGCCAGCAACCTTGATCTTTTGCGCGGTCAACCATCGGAAGTTGGCATTGTCCAAGGGGGCATCAGTGCATTGCGCTAGAACTTTCCGGGCGTTAGGTCCATTCAGGGTGAGTGCAGCCCAATCGTCAGAAAGTTTCGTTACTTCAACTGCCTCGCCATTTTGGTTGAACGCCAAATGATCCAACAACCTCTGTTCGAAGAATGCTGCACAGACGAGGTAAAAGGCGTCATCGGCCAGCTTAACAATTGTTGTTTCTAGCTCTATCCGGCCGCGGCGGTTCATCACATGTGTTAGAGCAATACCACCTACTTTTTGAGGCAATTTGTTTGCAACTAAGCGATCCAAGTAACTTTCGGCATCCGGTCCAGATATTTTGACTTTTGCGAAAGCCGAGATATCCATGATCCCACAAGTTTCACGTACCGCTTTGCACTCTAGGCCGATCATTTCCTGTACTTCATTACGACGGAATGAATAGTAATCGCGTTGTTCTACATCGCCGCGCGCGAACCATCGGGGGCGTTCGTGCCCATAAACTTCCTCATAAACTGCCCCTTTTTGTTTAAGACGCTCATACATCGGCGAAGGTTTGATTGGGCGACCTTCCAACCGATTGAAATGCGGAAAGGGTATTTCGTGACGCAGACAGTAATCTTCCTTGGCTTTGGTGACTTGCCATTCTTTGACAGCATAGGCTCCAAACCTTCGGGGATCGTAATCACGCATTGAGATATCAGATGAGCCATGGATCATCCACTTGGCAAGTTCTCTGGTTAGGCCGGGGCCCCAGCCAATGCCAATCTGCGTCCCACAACAACACCAATAGTTTGTTACACCAGGGGCAGGGCCGACCATTGGATTGCCATCGGGTGGATGTGAAATGGCGCCGTGGACAACGCGTGAAATGCCGAGGTCAGCAAAAATCGGCATTCGATCCAGGGCGTTTTCTAGGTACGGCATTACCCGATCATAATCCGCTTCAAATAATTCATTCTCGGCTTCCCATGGGCACTCATCCAGCCAAATAGCGTTCGGGTTCTCTTTCTCGTAAATTCCAATCAGGCCTTTCTTTTGCTCCATTCGGATATAGCCAGAGACCAGTTTGTCATCTCGCACAACGGGAAGCTCGGTATCCAGATCCTGAAATTCCGGCACTGGATCTGTTACGAAATAGTGATGGGTCATAGATGTCATCGGCAATTGGAGACCGGACCATTCACCCATTTGGCGGGCATAGGTACCGCCAGCATTGACGACATGCTCGCAGGTGATTGTACCTTGTTCAGTTTCGACAACCCATTCACCGTTCTTGGACTGTGTAATGTTTGTTGCACGACAGCGGCGAATGATTTTGACACCTTTTTGGCGCGCGCCCGCTGCCATAGCCATTGTAACATTTGAAGGGTCGACGTGTCCGTCATCCGGTGTATAGAGCGCACCCAAGACACCGTCTAAGTTATAGTAGGGGTGTTTGGTGATTATGAAAGCCGGGTCAACCAGCTCTATATTGAAGCCCAGTGAACGACCTACAGATAGGGTGTGATGCAACCAATCCATTTCGTCTTGGGTATAGGCCAAGCGAAAGGAGCCGCATCCGTGCCAAGTCACCGCTTGCCCTGCCTCCTTTTCCAACTCACCCGAATAGAGTTTGATGTTGTAATCGACCATTTTCCCCAAGCCAAAAGAGCTTGTTGAATGTGTGATCTGCCCGGCCGCATGCCAAGTGGAGCCCGATGTCAACTCGGCCTTTTCTAAGAGAACCACATCGGTCCAACCCTCGTGGGCTAGATGATAGGCTAAACCGCACCCCATTACACCGCCGCCCACAATGACGACTTTTGCTTGGGATGGCAGATTGGAGTGTGACATCGAGATTTCCCTAGGACGGCTGAGATTGAGCGACTGAACTTTCTACTAGACAGGTTATTCGTTCATATGTACCAATGTCAATCATGAATGGTACAAATGTCTCAAGCGCGATTTTTGAACGGTTAACCGATGAGCTCGAAGCTTTAACGCCGGAGGCAAGAAAAGTTGCGACCTATGTTTTGGAAAACCCTCAAGATGTGGGCGTTTCAACGGTGCGCGAAATTGCTGAGGCAGCTCAGGTTAAGCCGAACTCAGTGGTGCGCATGGCTCGGCAAGTTGGCTTTGATGGGTATGAAGACTTTCGCGAGCCGTTTCGTGAAGAAATCCGGCGCGGTAATGTTTCCTTTCCTGATCGGGTGCGCTGGTTGCAGTCTATCAGAGCAAACGGCGAGTTAGGCGGCCTTTATGCTGATATGGTTGGCGCTATGCTGTCCAATATTGAAGAGACCTTTGGCAGGATTAGTGAGGCTGATTTGAAAGCCGCCGCCGAAGACATTTGGGCCGCGCGCCAGGTGTTCACACTTGGGGTCGGGGTTAACAATGCAAATGCGCAAAATTTCACCTACTTGGCCTCAACGGGCATGTCACAGTTTCATTTCGTTCCGAAAGCCGGATCCACAGCGCTCGACGACTTAGCCTGGGCCAATGAAAAAGATGTGCTCATAGCCATCACTTGCAAACCTTATCGCACCGAAGTGGTCGAGGCAGTCAAAATTGCTCGTGAGCAAGGAGTGAAGATTATTGGCATCTCTGATAGCCCGGCATCCCCAATTATTGTTGGGTCAGATCATGGCTTTGTTGTTGCCGTTGATACACCACAGTTTTTCCCATCATCTCTCACTACTTTATCACTGCTTGAAACACTTTTGAGCTTTGTGATCGCATCGGCATCCTCTGAAATACCTGGCAGGGTCGAGCGGTTCCACGCGAGACGTCATCAACTCGGGATGTATGAGGATAGCGAATGACCGAAACTGTAATCCACTCGCTTGATGCCCGCTATTATACGGACCCTGAAATCTTCAAGATAGAGCAAAAGGGACTTTTGGCGCGTACTTGGCAGTTTGCTGGCCATGGCTCACAATTGGAAAAGGCAGGCGATTTTTTTGCCTTTGCGATGGCTGGTGAAAGCCTGTTTTGCATCAAAGGGCGCGATGATGTCATTCGAACCTTTTATAACGTTTGTCAGCACCGCGCGCATCAATTGGTTAGCGGACAAGGAACCACGAGCGTGGTTGTTTGCCCCTACCATTCCTGGACATACGAGTTAACGGGTGGATTGCGTGCTGGTCCAAATATCAAGGCAGTGGACGGCTTTGATAAATCCAAGATTTGTCTGACCGAAGTGCGCACTGAAGTTTTCTTGGGCTTTGTGTTTGTAAACTTAGACAATGATGCGAAACCAATGGATGAGTGGTTTCCAAATGCGCGTCAGGAACTGGAAGACTGGGTTCCACATTTTGAAACCTTGAAGCCTCTGGAATGGGTTGAGGTGTCCGAGAAATGTAACTGGAAGGTCAGCGTAGAAAACTATTCTGAATGTTACCATTGCAGTTTGAACCATCCAACATTTGCGACTGGTGTTGTGAAGCCCGAGACTTACGATATCCAGCCTCAGGGCTACTGTCTGCGCCACACAACTGAATGCCAAAGCTTGGATGATATGACTTACGATATTTACTCTGGCTTTGATCACTATGACCAGTATTCCAGCTGGTTCCTTTGGCCAATGTTCAGCTTTCAGGTTTATCCCGGTAACGTTCTAAATACCTATCATTGGCGAGCGGTTGATGCTGATCACGTAGTCCTCTATCGTGGTTGGTACTCAGTTGGCGGAGGAGAGGATTCAGTTGCTCGTCACTTAGCCGTTCAGGACCGTGATACAACTGTGGAAGAGGATATCCATTTGGTGGAAAGCGTACAACGTGGGTTGAAATCTCGCGGCTATGTACCTGGTCCGTTAGTGCTTGATCCCAGGTGCGGTGTGAATTCTGAACATTCTATAATGCATTTGCAAAAGTGGATGCGCGAAGCTGTTGATGGAGACTAGCAAAATGTTGATGCCCGAGAAATGGCGACCCGAACACAAGCTTTTTGAACATCAGGTAGGATTTACTTGCCCTCCTTTTGATTTTGATGCCGCGCCGTCAGATTTTTTGCGCTTGGCTCCCGAAACTGTGGGTGCACATGGCTGGATGCTGCATGTACCTGATTACAAACATGGATTAGATCAGCGAAAACAAAATTTCGGCATGATGGAAGATTTCGTTCATTGCATGTCACGCAACGGTGTCGACGTTTGTGGACAGGTTGGATCCAACTGGGTACACGCCAGCGGCCTGGGTGTTGATGGGATACGAGACCATTGCGAACGCTTGTCCGACAAATACGGTACGCGGTTCCACATGGCTGGTTACGCGATGGTCGAAGCTTTGCGTGAGTTGAACGTTGAGAAAGTCGCCTTAAACGCCGCCTACCATTGGCCGGATTGGTGGCGAGGTACTGTCGGTTTTCTGAAAGAAGCTGGTTTTGACGTTCTTTGGGCGGGCAATTTTCATGATCAAGGTTGGTTCACCTCCCAAGAAGCAGTGAATGATCACCGTTGGGTGTTTGAGGGCGATCTTGCGCGTAAGTCTTTTGAGTATGTCGCTGAGCAAGCCCCGGGAGCCGATGCCTATCTGATCAATGGAATGTGCAATTTCCGCACTGGTCCGAAAGGCCAGCCTCAACGGCCCGTACATTTGGCGCAAGAATTGGAAACCGCCCTTGGTAAACCGATTGTTGCACATGACACAGCGCTCTATTGGCGTATCTTAAAGTCCCTTGGCTTGGCGCCGGTCAGGCCAAATGGGCATTTGTTGGATAAGCTTCATGACTAAAATACTCGCTCTTTGGGCAGTGCCTCGTTCAACGTCCACTGCATTTGAATGGATGATGCGCCAGCGTGGCGACCTAGATTGCATGCACGAGCCCTTTGGTGAGGCATGGTATCAGGGTGAAGCTCCTTTATGGCAACGCTATAAAGAGGGCGAGAAAACGACTGCAGGCTTGACGCTGGAAACAGTTTGGGAAGACATGCAAGAAAGGGCCAGCAAAGGTCCTGTTTTCACTAAAGACTTTCCGCATTACATCAACCATATGTGGACGCCGGAATTCTTGAGTAACTTTAACCACGCCTTCTTAATCCGTGATCCAGCCAAAACAATCTCATCTATGTTTGCGCGCTGGCCTGATTTTGATGAGGGTGAAGTTGGTTTTCCAGAACAGCGAGCTCTGTTTGATTTAGTCACGGCACTGAATGACGGGACGCCGCCGCCCGTCATTGATAGTGACGATCTGCTTGAAGATCCTGAAACGATGGTGGAAGCTTGGTGCGAGGCTGTTGAAATCCCATTTTTGCCGGAAGCTCTGAAATGGAAACCAGGCGGCGATCCGTCCGAACACAGCTGGTGGGACGGCGGTTCCTTCCATAGCAACCTTTCAAACTCTACGGGTTTGAAACCACAAGCGCGTAAATATGTTGAGATTGCAGATGCGCCTGATCGCGTGAAACAAGTGTATCGACGGATGCGTCCGCACTACGAGCATCTCTACCAGTACCGTTTAAAGGCTTAGGCGTTGGTGCTTATCGGCCCGGTTGAGGGATAAATTTCCCTCATTGGTTTCGAGGCTTGAGGAGTTCTTTCAACACCAGCACGGACAAGACTTAAGTCCCGCCTTGTTTGCTAGTTCGGAAGCGCTCGCTCAATGATCCTATCTAGATCACAGCCTTGTGGCAGGGTTCCAAAAGCACCGCGATATCTTGGAGCCAAACGAGATGCACAGAAAGCCTCAGCAACAGCAGATGGTGAGTGCTGAACAAGTAGGGCTCCTTGTAGGGTCAGGGCCATCATTTCTGTGATATGGCGCATACGCCCTTCCATACCAATAGGCTCACTCAATTCAGCCTTCAGATCCTCGATGGCTCTATCGAGGTTTGCATCATTGCCTTTGGCTTTTTCCACTTCGGTCAGGAATGCAGGGATAGCTTCGGGTTCCCTTGTCATGGCTCGTAAGACGTCCAACCCCATGACATTGCCGGAACCCTCCCAAATCGAGTTGAGAGGTGCTTCACGATAAAGTCTGGGCATGATGCTTTCTTCGACGTAACCTGGGCCGCCGTGACATTCCAGGGCCTCAAAAACCAGACTTGGGCAGCGCTTGCAATTCCAGTACTTTGCCACAGCAGTACCGATACGGGCGAGGGATGCTGAGGCAGGATCATCACTTTCATCCATGGCACGGGCAATTCTGAGCCCGAGTGCCAGAGCGGCTTCCACCTCTATTGCCATATCTGCCAACACATTGCGCATGAGCGGCTGTTGGATCAGACGTTTTTGAAAAGCCGATCGGTTGGAAGTGTGGTGTAAAGCCTGAACTAAGGCTTGCCGCATGATGCCAGCGGATGACATGGCACAGTAGAGGCGGTTGCCAGTCACCATCTCGATGATGGTTCGGATGCCACGCCCTTCGTCGCCAACCATAACGCCGTATGTGTCTTGGAACTCCATCTCGGTTGAGGCGTTGGATTTATTGCCGAGCTTATCCTTCATGCGTTGGATGAAGAGATTGTTTCGCTGACCGTCTGGACGCCATCTCGGGACAAGAAAGCAAGATATACCTGCGCCCTCGGTATTGGCGAGCACAAGGAAGGCATCACACATGGGAGCTGAACAGAAGAACTTATGGCCCGTTAGCAGGTACTCTGTGCCAATTCCGGTCGCGTTACCGAAAGGGACAGCGACAGTAGAATTCATTCTGACATCAGAGCCGCCTTGCTTTTCGGTCATGAACATACCGATCATAGAACCTGTCTTTTCTTCAGCCGGAATGTCGCGTTTGTCATAGTTGTTAGACAAGACGCGAGGTACCCATTCTTTCGCTAGGCTAGGCGTTGTTCGCAGCGAGGGTACGACCGAATAAGTCATGGCCATTGGGCACATAACACCACCTTCTGGCTGGCAGAACATATAGGTTAGAACCGATTGCCCGAGATGTCCGGCGTTGCCTTCGTTATGCCAGGCGAAGTTATGCATCTGGTTGGAAACGGCGATGTCCATAAGATCGTGGTAGGCTGGGTGAAACTCAACAGCATTAGTGCGCATGCCATAGCGATCAAAGGCGCGCAGTTCGGGGCCATGGCGATTGGCTTGGTGCGCCTTTTCAAAGGTGTCATCGAGCCCGCCTACGTTCCCTACATGGGCAAAATGACCAGTGTGCTGAGAACCGCCTTGGATTTTTGTCCATTCGCATAGAGCTTTATCATCCGACCAAAGGTTTTGATCGCCTTGATGCGGCGGCATGTTGAAAACGTCATGGGTTGGTAGTTCTGACAATGGGCTACGTGGCTTCATCACTGGTCTCCTTGTTCTGAGAATATGACCGAATTGAGACCTGGGTCAAATCCAATCTCGATCTGGTGTTTTAAGGTTCGGAAGTTAGTTAGCGATGATTCACACTTGTCTTAGAACGCGTCCGCCATTTTGTTTATTCATCCCTTGACCTAGCTATTGCCATCCACCATTCTGAGCGAATCAATTTATCGGAGAATATCAACAAGTGTGCCCTGCAAAAGTTAGCAGCAAAAGCCAGCGTGGCTGGATAATTCCCATCGGTGGCGGTGAAAAGAAGGTTAAGTCTTCGACTATATTGAACCGGTTCGTCGAACTGAGCGGTGGTGCGGATGCCAATATTGTTGTTATCCCAACAGCGTCGCAGTTAGAGGACACAGGTCGCCGCTATCAAGTTCTTTTCAAAGAACTGGGTGCAGGTAGTGTTCTGGTTGCAGATATCGATGATAGGGGTGATTGCCACAAACCTGATCAGATAGAAATTCTGGAACAGGCTACTGGAATCTTCATGACAGGCGGCAACCAACTAAGACTCGCGACCATTATTGGTGGCACACCCGTTGCAAAAACTATGCGCCGCAGAAACGCAGAGGGCACACACATAGCTGGAACCTCTGCTGGTGCGGCGTTCATCTGC
>CAJQQJ010000208.1 GCA_905480445.1 uncultured Alphaproteobacteria bacterium
CAGCTTTTCGACGGATGCCCAGGGATAGGCCTCACTACGATCCACCTCAGCGGCCAAAGGGCGAAACTCTCGCTCTGCCAAATCACGAGCAGCTGATTGCAATTCTTGTTGAGCTTTAGTTAACTGTGCCATTTTCAACTCAGGTTGTTATTCCGCAATCATACAAAGTCATAATATTTAATACTAACGAATATATTTTACATTTATCGTTCATTTATGTAACGCTAATTCCATGAACATCCGCCAACTCAAAAGCCTTGTTACTTTCTTCAAAGAAGGCAGTTTTGCAGCAGCCGCAGAGAAACTAGGCCTCAGTCACTCAGCGATTTCAGTGCAAATGCAACAGCTGGAAGAAGAATTAGCAGCTGAGCTATTCGACAGAACCTCAAGGCCAGCCCGGCTAACGCCACTTGGTTTGACGATAGCCAACCAAGCCGCCAAAACACTCGAACAGTTTCAGTTGATAGAGAAAACAGCGGCCGGTGAAGTTCTTCAGAACTCTATCTCGATCGGCTTTGTCCCAACGACAATGCAGTCTCTATTGCCCGCCGTTCTGAACCAACTCAGATCCGACCACCCTAACCTTCAGGTAAAGGTTAAAACCTCGTTGTCTGGAGAATTAGCCGAAGCCGTCAGCCGCCAGGAACTGGACTTCGCCTTTTTAACCTCACCGATCATTGAGACAAAAGAATTAGCAGTTCGTGAAATCGCTGACGAGCCTTTGTTTGTCATTGGCCCCGCTTCGTGTCACCAGGCCAAAACAGACGCAGAACTGGCGCAAATGATGCCCTTCATTTCTTTCAACAAAAAATCTTGGTTGGGCCAGCAAATTTCGGCACGATTGCAATCTCGTGGCATTTTCGTACAGGAAGCCATGGAACTAGACTCAATCGACACCATTGAAACCTTAGTAGAACAAGGCTTTGGCGTTTCAATCGTCCCACAACGCCTGCTCGCAAAACCGCTCTCAAACCAACTCACCAAGATCCCTTTTTGCGAGCCCGCCGAAAGTAGAAAGCTCGTCTTAGTCAGCAATGCCCATAACCCCAACCATCAGTTGGCTGAGGTTATTGAGCGACTGAGTTCAGGGCTGACTAAACATCAATAGAACGGGCTATCAGTTCTTTCATGATCTCGTTTGAGCCACCGTAGATCATTTGGACGCGAGCGTCAGCATAAAGGCGTGCGATTGGGAATTCGTTCATGTAGCCATAGCCACCATGCAGTTGCAGGCATTCGTTCATGATTTCGTTTTGGGTTTGACTACCCCAGTATTTGGCCATAGATGCGGTCGCAGCATCGAGTTTGCCTACCTCTAAACGAGCGATACAATCGTTCACGAATGATCGCAGCACTTCTGCTTTGGTCTTGCATTCAGCGAGCTTGAAACGTGTGTTCTGGAAATCCATCACGCGTTGGCCAAAGGCCTTGCGGTCCTGGGTGTAACGTACTGTCTCGCTGATGGCGAAGTCGATGGAGCCCAAGGCTGTGATGCCGATCAACAAGCGTTCCCATGGCAATTGCTTCATCAGCTGGTAGAAACCCTGCCCCTCTTCCGAACCGAGAAGATTGGTCATTGGAACTTTGACATCCTCAAAGAACAGCTCTGACGTGTCGTTGCCTTTCAGGCCGAGCTTGTCGAGGTTACGACCTCTTGTGTAACCCTCAGCACCTTCGGTTTCGACAGCGATCAGCGAGACGCCTTTAGCGCCTTCGCTTTTATCGGTTTTAGCAACCACAATAACCAGATCAGCCATCTGGCCGTTGGTGATGAAAATTTTCGAACCATTGATGCGATACTGGTTACCGTCTTTGACCGCTGCGGTCTGCACCGCCTGAAGGTCTGAGCCACAGCCAGGTTCGGTCATAGCAATCGCAGCAACCATTTCACCGGAAACCAGCTTTGGGATCCAGCGTTCCTTCTGCTCCTCAGTGCCATACGCCACGATATAGTGAACAACAATCGACTGAATTCCATAGCCCCAAGACGAGTCACCCTTAGCGGACTGTTCATAGAGTGCGATTGAATCAAAGCCCAAACCGCCACCGGAACCACCATATTCTTCTGCAATCGCGCCACCCATGAGACCAGCTTCTCCGGCCTTGTTCCAGAATTCTCTATCAACAATGCCGTTATCAACCCAGCGGTTAATGTTTGGTGACAACTCATCATCGTAGAAACGCTTAACGCTGTCCGCAAACATATGGTGTTCTTCTTGTGCCCAGGTGGCAGACGATGAAAGTAGGCTCATGTTTTTGTTCCTCTAAACTATCAAGTAGGCTCTGCTCAGTTGAGCGAGCTCAAAATTTCTTCTGTATCGGCACCAAGCTCTCTGGCACCGTGTTGAATCTTACTGGCTGTCCGACTGAACCGTGGAGCCGGTGAAGGCTGCATAAAGCCATCCACCTCAGTGTAGGTTTCCCGTTCTTTATTGGCAGGGTAATCTGGCGCATCCAAGAAGTTCAAGATTGGTGCAAAACAAACATCACTGCCTTCCATGACTTCACACCATTCAGCCTGAGTTTTGGTTTTGAAGATCTCCGTCAGCTTTTCACTGAGCTCAGGCCATAACGCCTGATTATGTTGATCATCGAATATTGCCGGATCAAGACCCATCTTTTCTTTCAGAAGAGCATAGAACTGTGGTTCGAGCGATCCAATCGAAACAAATTCACCGTCAGCACATTCATAAACGTCATAGTAATGCGCCGCCCCATCGAGGAAGTTGCTTGCACGTTTGGTTGCGTCCCAAGCGCCGGAAGCTTCAAACCCATGAAAGATCCACATTTGCTGCGCGGCACCATCAACCATAGCAGCGTCGATAATTTGGCCTTTGCCAGATTTTTCACATTCAAGAAGCGCTGCTAGAATACCAGACATCAACAGCATACCGCCGCCGCCCATATCGCCAACCAGATTAAGGGGCGGAGAAGGCTTCTGATCTTTGCGGCCCATGGCATAGAGCGCACCAGTGATCGAGATGTAGTTAATGTCATGCCCTGCTGCATGAGCAAGAGGACCCTCTTGGCCCCAACCGGTCATACGACCAAAAACAAGCCGCGGATTTCGCGCCAAGCAAACGTCCGGGCCAATGCCTAGTTTTTCACAAACACCAGGGCGGTATGGATCGATGAGAACGTTGGCAGTCTCGACCAACTTCAGAAACTTCGCGACGTCATCAGCATCTTTGAGGTTGAGCACAATCGACTTCTTGCCGCGCAGACTGACATCTTTACGCCTCATCGGATCTGGTCGCGTGGAGCGCTCAACACGAATAACCTCTGCGCCCATATCCGCCAACATCATACCGGTCATGGGAGCTGGTCCAATCCCTGCCAGCTCTATCACCCGGTATCCGTCAAGCGTTCCCATAATTAGATCCCAATTCGAGCTTTTGCAGCCTTATACTCTTGCTCCATGCGCAGGACCAACTCACCAGCGGGTAGAATATCATCAATAGTGCCAACACCTTGGCCAGCACCCCAGATATCTCTCCAGGCTTTTTTGTCCGAACTGCCGTCACTGCTGAAGTTCATCTTAGCTTTATCGACCTCTGGTAGATTCTCAGGGTCCAATCCAGAGTTAGTGATCGAGCCTTTCAAATAGCTGCCTGGAACACCCGTGAAATAGGGTGTGTAGACAATGTCTGAGGCAGCGCTGTCGACGATCATGTCTTTGTAGCCTTGAGCCGCATCTGCCTCTTCCGTCGCAATAAAGCGTGTACCGATGTAAGCGAGATCAGCGCCCATAGCCTGAGCCGCCAAGACATCATCACCGGTCGACATTGCACCAGATAGAATAATCGTGCCGTCATAGTCTTTGCGGATTTCCTTCACCAAGGCAAAGGGGCTCATGGTTCCAGCGTGACCGCCAGCGCCGTTACAAACAGCGATAACACCATCAACACCGGCCTCGATAGATTTCATTGCATGGCGATGAGTGATTATATCGTGGAAAACTAAGCCACCATAAGAATGTACAGCGTCAATGACTTCGGGTGGCGGTGGACGCAAGCTCGTGATGATGATTGGCACCTGATGCTTGATACAGGTCTGCATGTCGTCCATCAGGCGATTATTACTCGCGTGAACGATCTGGTTGACGGCATAAGGCGCAACCGGCTCGCCAGGGTTCTTCTCCTGGTATTCTGCCAAAGTGTCTTTGATTTCAGTCAGCCAATCATCCAACAAACTTTGCGGCCTGGCGTTCAGAGCTGGGAAAGCTCCGATGATACCAGCCTTGCACTGTTCCATAACCAACTGAGGGTTAGAGACAATGAACAAAGGCGATCCAATAAGAGGTATTCTTAGTTTTCCTTCAAGGGCTTTTGGCAGAGCCATTTTTTACTCCAGTAAATGCTTAAGCGAAGATTTTAACATAAGGTCTTCCGGCGATGCCATAGAATTATGTCGTATCGTGGAAAGGCAAGTGCCGAACTTCGCATTGAACTTCCTAAAGGTATAGATTATGTCTTCCAGGCTTTTTCAAGTTGCTTTTAAGGACTCTCCCCATGTTCCAGTCTAAACTCGGCCTAATGGAAGAAATTCGTGACCGCTTTGCCCACGTTGACAGCTGCCCTGTCCAGGGAAAACGCGTCTTCTTCGAAAACGCTGGCGGCGCGTTGACTTTAAAGTCGGTGGTTGAGACTTCGCAACATTTTGCTGCCATTCCAGACAATCAGGGTCGCGACAACATTATGTCTCATGAGCTGGTTCGTGTGATTGCGGAAGCCAGAGACAACGCCAAACTCTTCTTAGGAGCAACATCAGGCCAAGTTTTCACAGGTGAAAGCGGCACAGAGCTGCTGTTCCGAATGATTTCTAATGCTGTCCTAGAAACAGAAGCTGGCGGCAACGTCGTTGGGTCAACCTTGGAACATCCTGCATCTCGAAGCGCTGCGCAACGGTGGGCGAAGGTTGCTAACAAGGACTACATCTCAGTTCCACATATCGACGAAACGGGAACCGTGGAAGCATCAGACTATGCCAAAGCTGTAACGGCCGACACACGCGTCGCTACTATCCTGCATACCTCGCCTGTCACTGGCATGGGTGTTGATGTTAAAGCCATTTCAGAGGTGATCAGGTCTATCTCTCCTGACTGTTACATCATCGTAGATGGCATTCAACATGCGGCCCACGGCGGCCTGGATATCGATAGCTATAACATCGATGGCTACGCCATTTCACCTTACAAGGTATTCTCTCGTCACGGTTATGGAATGGCATGGATTTCTGACCGTCTCACCGCATTGCCACACGACAGCTTAATTGATGGACCAGAAGGCAACTGGGAACTAGGAACCAGAGACACAGGCTCCTATGCAACTTTCTCCAACGTCGTGCAATATTTTGAATGGCTGGGTGCAAGCTTCACTGACTCAACCGATCGCCGCGAGAAGATCTTGGCAGCCAGTAAAGCCATACACGCCCATGAGAAGTCACTAACAGATGCCATGTTGCATGGCACCGGTAACCTGAAAGGCCTGGCGGACCTAGAAGGTATTGGTATCATCGGTGGCGTCGATAATCCGAAACGTGAAGGCCTCGTTGCCATGACGATTGAAGGCATTGCAGCAGCTGACATTGTCACGAAGCTCAACGAACAAGGCATCCGCACACACACACGCAAAGCCGACCACTATTCAGGCAACATCCTAAATCCTTTGGGCCTAGATTCCTGTGTTCGCGTGTCCATGTGCCACTACAACAATGAAGAAGAAGTCGCTGAGTTTCTTGCTGCCGTCAGAGACATGATCGCCGACAAGTAGACTCTATTCCAACCGTAGTGCTCTAAAACGAATTCGCTAGGTTTCTAACCAGCGACTGATGCTTCCCGCCATTTGGATGGCGCTGCCGCTGTGCATCATTGACAAGTGATCACCCGGTTGGCGGAAAAAATCGACATGGCCTTTGAACAGTTTCTGCCATCGCGGCAGCAGGCTATCTGGGAACTCACTGCCATAAAAGAGCGCTACTCTTTCAAGTTCTATTGGTTGTGGGTCATAAAGTCGGTCACCGGGGTAATCTTCCTCAAAACCCAAAGCCTTCGGTTTTTGTAACCGACTCTTGATCAAGGCGGTCGCGTAGTGGAGCAGTTTAGGACTTTGGAGAAATTTGGAATAAGGGTCAATCAAAACCAAGGAGGTGCTTGTTTCTGGGGTTCGCCGTGCGATTTCCATGGCGACGAGAGCTGCATAAGAAAATCCAACAAGAACACGTTCGGCCTCCTTGGGTAAGTGCTTTACTGCTTCCTCAGCTTTGGCCTCAATAGATATCGCACGCGTGCGAGAGAAATAGTCCGCCGTGATACCAACCACCCTGACATCGCGGTCGAAGGCAGCGGAGAGATCGAAGTAGTCGGAAACACCACCGTCATAAACATGTGTCATGTGGATGGTCTTGTTGACTTTACCGGGCTTCAAAATTTTCACCCGGTCATTTTTGTTGCCCTCAAGCACGTCAGCGAGAGAAGCTATAGTGGCACCGCTGACAACAAAACTATCCAGACTGATGCGCTTTTGAAAAAGCCGCTCTACATCCAGCAGCATATCCATCGAACTCAAAGAATCTCCGCCAACATCGAAGAAGTTGTCATGCGCTCCAAAATCTTGCCCATTTAGCACTCGCTGCCAAATCTCAAACAACTGTTGCTGAGTAGACGAGAGCTCTTCGTCTGTTGTTGTGGCTGATGCCAGTTCAGTTTCAACCAGCAGGTTGCGCCGAATTTTCCCCGTAACGGTCTTGGGTAACTCCGCAACCTTATGCAGGCTTTTGGGAATCATATAATGGGGCAACCCTTCGCCTAGGAACTCTTTGATATCCTGGTCAGACGCAACCCCAACAAAAAATGCGAAAAGGCGGTTGATACGTCTTTCGTCAAGCTCAACAATGACGGCACATTCCTTCACATCTGGATGTCGTTCGATTTCGGCTTCGATAAGGGAGAGGCGCACATTAAATCCATTAATGCGGACTTGGTCGTCCTTCCGGCCCATATAGTGAAGGTCGCCCGAGCTATCGAAATAGCCGAGATCGCCGGTTGAATAGGTCCTCACGCCCAGTTGGTTCACTGCATATTTGGCGTTCTCTTCTGACCCTCCATTCACATAGCCGTCAGGCAGCAAAGGAGAAGTGACGGTGATCTCTCCTATTTCACCCGACGCTACCAAGTCGCCACTGTCAGCAACCAAAGAGAGATGATGGGGGGCGACGGCTGGACCCGCGGGCATAGTCAGTGCTGAGAAGGGTTCGCCATTACAATAGCGATAGCTGGTTAACCAAGTCGCTTCCATCGCCGCATATGCGTTCAACAAAACTGACCCTTTTTGAGTAAGCTTATTGAAAATAGTAACTTCGTGATGGGAAACTGCCTCACCGCTTAGCCCCACCAACCGGAGGTCAGGAAGCTGTCGTCCGGCATTCTCAAAAAGCTTGAAGAGCGCCAAGTACCCTAAAAGAACTGTAGCTTTATCGTCGGCCAAGCGATCTATAATCTGGCCCATGCCTTCAATTGAAGTGTCTATGCAAGTGACCGTCGCCCCCGCGCTCAAAGTTGCCAGGATACTTTCCATCCAGAAGTTACCTGTGTGAACGACGATGTCTGAGCTGGTCAGTCTGTACTCATCAAAATGAATCTGAGTGTAAGCTGCCTCCATATTCCGGGTATAGGGGATAATCTTCGGCTTTCCTGTTGAGCCAGAACTGCATTGTAGTAAAGAGACTCTGTCTTCTGGGAACATTTGAATTTCAAGCCAGGAGCTCCCAAAAGGGACAACAGGCACCGAAGGCATTGTCCAAACTGGGAACTGACATTTTTCTGGTGCAGGGTCGTGGTCTGTTATGACCAGGGAAACATCAGCCCTTGTGCAAACATCATCGATAACAGGTTTTGGATACTTCAGATTTATGGGGAAAAAGGCGAGGCCTAGCTTCTGCGTCGCGATGAACGCGGCAATGAGACCAACCCCGTTTGAACCGAAGTAGGCAACTGGTTTTGACCTATCCGGGTTTCTTTGTGCCAACTGCTTGGCAACCTCATCTGTCCAATGCCATAACTGAGTGTAGGTCACAGATTGGCCAGCTGTGATCAAGGCCACTTTATCAGGTCTAGATTGAACCTGGCGCTCTATCTCTGTCAGGGTAAAAAACATACCTGGCCTATTGAAGAATCAAACTAGGAATATAAACCCTGAACTTTGCCTCAAACAAGCTGATACCAAAAATTTCGTGCCTTTTTTTGAAGATCGTCGTTCCTGGTAAATCGCGGCTCGACAAGACTCCATCTTCATCTTTTTTAGTGACTGTTGCGCGCTACTCTAAATCCCATATGACTGGTTGTCATGGTTGGCAGTTCAGCCCGCCTGGAATGACTGTGATAGCGGCCGCAATATGAATCATGGCAGAGGAAAGACCCACCTTTCACAACTTTTCGCGCTACATTGAGCGCTCCTGTCGGGTTCTTTTGGAGCCTGGGAGAGTGGAGTTTTGAAAAGCCATCCGCCGTCCATTCCCAAACGTTGCCGTTCATTTGATTAATCCCTAATGCATTGCTAGGAGCAGTATCAACATTGACAGGTCCAACAGGACCGACTGGGTTTGATGGGAAATCCCCACGCCAGATGTTAAGTCTCTGGGCATTTACCTGTTCAACCTCAACCGCTTTCGCCGCTTTTTCCCACTCGGCTTCTGTTGGTAATTCGACTTCTGCCCATTTACAATAAGCCTGTGCGTCCTCCCAAGACAGATGGACTACAGGATGGTCAGGTTCTCCTGCAGTACTTAGCCCGAAAGGAGCATGCCAACATGCCCCTTCCACTTCCCTCCACCAAGGGACATCGACGTTGGCAATAGGATGGGCGTTCGGTGAAGAGAGCTGAAGATGGAAGACTTGTGAAGAGCCACGAATTTCCGCAGTCGTTCGATAACTGGTGTCACGAACAAAGGCGTCAAATTCAGCATTTGAAACGGCATTCACAGCCATATCATAGTCATTTAGATAGGTCGTTCGCTCTGGTCCTTCGCCGTCCTCTGGATAAGAGCCACAGTCGGAGCCCATTTGAAAAGGGCCTGCTTCAATCCTAACCCAGCGTCTGGTGTCAGCTCTCGTCATAGGAATAGACGGGAGCCCAGTCTTCACCCCAAGCATCTTTCCAGAGATATTGCGCCATTGAGTTTTGGATAGGTTTACCGCCCTTCCACATATCTGCTTCTGGTCGAACTTGTTGTTCAAAGAACCGGTCTATTCTGGATGCGAGCTCTGCTGCGACTGCTGCAAAGTCCGGGTCACCAATAAGGTTTTTGGTTTCACCAGGGTCAGCAACAACATCGAACAGTTCGTCATGGATAGGCCAATTGGAGCTGCCATCAAAGCGTCGGAAGTAAGCCCATTGTGGTGTTCTCAAAACACGGGTTTCTTCCTGCTCGGAAAAGACCTCGTCTTCGCCCCAATCAGCCAGTTGTTCACCGCGAAGGAGGCCCGCGAAAGAACGGCTTGGTAAGTCCTGATCGAAATCAGAACCGACATAATCCAACAAAGTAGAATAGAGATCCATGTTGGAAACCAAAATCGGGCTTTCTTGTCCCTGTTCAATCTTTGAAGGGTGCCTAACAAGCATTGGAATTGAATGAGCTGCTTGGTGAAGGTTTGACGGCCAAGTCGCGGCACCATGGCCCCAAAAACCATGGTGTCCCAGCGAGAGGCCATGATCGGAAGTGAAGACAAAGATTGTGTCACCAGCTTGATCACCCGCCTCAACCAACCGACCAACGGCCTCGTCAATCAAACTGATCTGGCTGTAGTAGTTCCTGAGTGACGGCAGGTTGTTTGGCGCGCGCAACACCATAGAAAAATCCAGTCCACCACCGCTGCCTTCCTTCATGAGATCGTAGCCTCTTACAGCTTCAGCTGACAAACCTTCTCTAGGAATAGTCTCCATCGGGCAGTTTTCATAGAGCTCAGCATAGCGATGATCGCGCTCTTCAACGGTTGAAGGCCAATGGCCGTAAGGTGCAGGAAAAGGAATGAAAGCAAAGAAAGGCTTGTCATTATCGTCGTCTTTCACGAAATCGATTACGTGATCTGTGAAGAAGTCTACCGCATGACCTTCATGAACATAGGTCCGGCCATCTTCAGTGATTTTGTTGTCATAAAATGAGCGGACATGGCCGTGTTCCATTGTCACCCACTTGTCCCAGCCTGGGCCCGTTGTTGCCGTCTCGCCGAGGTGGTACTTACCAAAAATACCAGTGCGATAGCCAATCTCCTTCAATTTCTCCGGCAAAGTGGCCAGCCCACGCAGTGCGTGCCAACCAATCGGCCAATCATCCATGTTGCGATCATCGATCCAGGAATGAACACCATGTTGTGACGGCAACATGCCTGTCAGTGTTGAGGCACGACAAGCTGAGCAAAATGCATTGGGGCAATAGGCTTTGTCGAAGCGAAAGCCTTCTGACGCAAATTTATCAAGATGCGGGGTGACCGTCTCGTGATTTCCATAGCAACCAAGCGTGAAGGCTTGCTGGTTGTCAGTCATAAGAAGGATGATGTTTGGTTTACTCAACGCGCCAACTCCGGCAAGAAAGTTACGATAGAAGGAAAGGCAATAATAAGCACAATCAACAAGACGAGCGCGACACAAAACGGCCATACGCCAAGGAATATCTCACTAAGTGGTGTGTCCTTAGCGAGGCCCTTTATCACAAAGACATTGATGCCCATTGGCGGTGTGATCAGCGCTAACTCTACGACCACGACTACTAAGACACCAAACCAAATCGGATCAAAACCAAGGTTAGATACGATTGGGAAGAAAATCGGAATGGACAAAATAATCATCGCCATTGTGTCAAGGAATGCCCCCAACAAAATGTAGATAAAGACGATGACGATAATGGTCATCAGGGGGCTTAACTGCAGACCGACAACCCAATCACCGAGCATGCCTGGTGTTCCGCTTAGCGACAAGAACCCAGAGAACAAAATCGCACCAATCAGAATGAGGAAAATCATTGCTGTGGTTTGAACTGTGTCCATCAAGCTATCGAGAATGAGTTCAAGGTTTAAGCGCTTCATCACCAGGCCTATGACAACGGCGCCCGCTGCACCGAAACCTGCCGCTTCCGTCGGTGTGAAAAAGCCGCCATAAATGCCACCGATGACCAAGGCAAAGAGAGCCAACGTTGCCCAAACGCCTGCAAAAGTCGAACGCGACAAAGCAGGTGCAGCAACTGAGCCTTCCGGCACAATCGACTTGTCGGCTTTTACGATGATGACGACAGTAGCCATAAACAACAAGGTCAGAAGAATACCCGGAACTATGCCTGCAATGAACAGGTCGCCAATAGAGGTTTCGGTTAAGATTCCGTAAATCAGCATGATCACACTAGGTGGGATCAAAATCCCGATCGTACCACCAGCTGCAATCGCGCCAGTGGCAAGGCGATCACTGTAACCAAAGCGTTTCATTTCTGGCAAAGCTATCTGCCCCATAGTAGCAGCCGTCGCGAGCGACGAGCCACAGACGGCCCCAAATGCCGCGCAAGCAGCAATGCTCGCATGTGCCAAGCCACCATGGAAACGACCAAGCCAAGAATGGAAAGCGGCGAAAAGGTCTGAACTGATGCCCGAACGTGAGGCCAGGCAGCCCATCAGAACAAAGAGCGGAATCACACTAAGATCAAAACTCTGTGCGGCTTCAAATATTGATAATCCGGCTAAGTACAACGCGCTGTCATAGCCGATTATCAATGAGGTACCGAGAATGGCAACCCCAGACATGGCAAGCCCGAGGTGGGTCCCCAGGAACAGTAAAGCAAAGAGCAAGACAAAGACGAGAGTAACGACGAGGCCGATTTCCATCCCGTTACTCCTCCTTAACTTCGCGACCGGCAATTGCCTCATACAGGTGTATGAGCAGCACCAGTAAAAAGAGCCCGAGCCCCACCGTCATGATAAAAGCAGTCGGCCAGAATGGCAGTTCCCAAATTTGGGTAAACTCTTGTTCTTCCCAAGTGTCCATTGATTTAACAACCATCCTCCAGGTCATCAAACCAACAACCAGGACAGCAATCAAACAATTGAGGATCACAGAGAGGCGAAAGGCAGGTGCCGGGAAAAGGGCTTGAAATGTTTCAACATTGACATGACGCCGCTTTAGTTCCGTCAACGCCAAACCAGAAAAAACGAGTATGCCCATCATCAACTCAATGGCCTCAACAGCGCCAACCAAAGCGCGACCAAAGAGTGTCCGGCCAACAACGTCGAAAAAAGTGACTGCTAGTATTGCGACTAAAACAAAACAGGCGAACCAGGCAAAGAGCTTCGCTAATTGCCTGGTTCGCCCGAAAAGGAATGTTACCATTCTTCTTTACTACCCGGTTCTATAGACCAGACAAGATTGCATGGTAGTCCGCGAGCAAAGCAGCGCCGTCTAGTCCTGCATCGTTTGCTTGTGCTACCCAGGCATCAGTGATCGGTTGAACCAGCTTTTTCATCTCAGCAACATCCGCGTCACTCATAGTGTTTATGACATTGCCGTTTGCTTTTGCCGCATCAATACCGGTTTGTTCTGCCGCGTCCCAAAGCTGGGAAATATAGCGCGAGCCCCATTCACCGCTGACCTTTTCAACCGCTGCCTTTTGGCTGTCAGAGAGTTTCTTCCAGGTCTTTGGGCTCATGGTCATGTAGAAAATACCTGAGTAGGTACCGCCAGGAATTTGCATGTGATGGCCTGAGACTTCAGCCAATCTGAAGCCCGTAACTGATTCCCAAGGGAACTGTGAAACGTCGATTGTTCCTTTAGCCATTGCATCATGAGTCGCACCAGGAGGCATGAACACAGGAACAGAGCCGATTGCTTCAGCAATTTTTACACCATTACCACCAGCACGAATTTTTAAACCATTGAAGTCCGCAAGTGAGGCCAAAGGCTTGGAGCTGTGATAGAGGTGTGGCGCATGAGCGAAGAGTGCCAGCAGTTTAGTGTCTGCTGTGTCTTCGGCCATGAAGCCGTGTTTTTCATACCAACGCCATGCCGCGACACCGGCTGCTTCAGCACTGTTAGCCGCGAATGGTGTTTCAACAGCCATCAGCTTCCAGAACCTTTTGGGATGGAAAGCAGCAACACTCCAAGCGATGTCTACAACTCCGTTTTTGGCGAGATCATATTGACCATTTGGTTTTGCCAATGGCGCAGACATCACTTCGACTTCGATTTCACCGCCTGATGCTGCCTCTAATTCATCTGCCCAAGCACGCAAAGACGATGTCATGTGATGAACAGGTGGTAGCCAGTTACCGACCTTGAGCTTGACGGTATCAGCGATGGCTGCGTTTGGAAGTAGTGTGGCCGCAGACAGCAAAGCTGCCGCTATGCCAGTCAGTAGTAGATTTCTCTTTTTCATGAGTTCCTCCCACGCCTCCTTCTGTAGAGGCTGATTGGTGATTTCAGATTTCCTTTCAAAAATCCTAACTTGGACCTTTGGTGTCTGGAGTTAAATGCAAATTTTGCAGTCTCTCAACAATATGAATGGATATTCATATTTTTATGATTATAAGAACTCCAAACAACCTTCAGTCGAACGAGGATAGCAAAACCAAGTAATGGATACAGCCGGATCAACTATCCCTACCCAAATCCCAGGTGTTTATGAGGCCAAACAAAGCCGATCCATACGCATCCGTGATGCCTACCTGGACGCCGGTGTGCGCTTGTTGAATGAAACCCGTTTTAAGGATCTGAAAGTCTCAGACCTAGCCCGTGACAGTGGCTATTCCGTGGGCTCATTCTATACGCGCTTTGAAGACAAAGACGCGTTTTTTAGAGCTCTGCGCGGTGCCGTCGTCGCCTCTTGTAATGAACTGGTGGATCGACGTGTTTCTCCGGAGAAGCTAAGCGACTATTCGCCGGAAGAAGCCCTCGATGAAATGGTCGATTTGCTTGCGGACATTTTCTCTGGTGATTACCGCGGTGTGTTACGAGAAAGTTTATTGAGTATTCTGGAGCCTGACGACCCTTGGGCACCGATGCGTGACTCAGCAAGACGGATCATGAGTTATTATCACGAAGCCTTATCCTCGAGTTTCGACGGTAAGAGCGAAGTCGAAACCAAAACGTTGCTGAGTTTTTGCTTCCAAATAGTCGTTGGCGTTTTGCAGAATGATCTCGTGAATGATTACCACGTCTTTTCAACACGTGATCAGTCCATCAGAACTGCACTGAAAAACAATCTACGTTGCCAGATGGCTCTGCCACCCCTCTAGGGCTAATGCCCGAAGTAAGCTTCATTAAGTTTGGGGTCTTCGGCCAGCGCGTCAGCGCTTCCACTCATGCGGATATGCCCGGTCTCAAGGACATGAAGCCGCTGGGCCAATGTTAGAGCGAAGTTAACATTCTGTTCGGTGATCAAGATCGTCAAACCAGTTTCTTGATTCAGTTTCCTTAGGGCATCGGCAATATCGTTACAAACCTTCGGTGCCAATCCAATCGTTGGCTCATCAATTAGCAGAACCTTGGGATTGGTCATCAGAGCACGACCAACTGACACCATTTGGCGTTCGCCACCGCTCTGCGTCGAGGTTTCCTGTGCGCGTCTTTCCTTCAGCACCGGAAAGAGATTGTGAACCAGCTCTAGGTTCTGGTCGATCTCATCCCGTGCCGTATAAGCCCCAACCATCAAATTATCTTCGACCGACATGTAGGGAAATAAATTAGCCCGTTCTGGAGCGTAGCCAATGCCTAAAGAGACGATCTTTGCGGTGTTGGATTTTGTAAGTTCTTCACCATCTAACCGAACAGAGCCGGTTGTTTTCGTAAGCCCCATAATAGAGTCGAGCAATGTCGATTTACCGGCACCGTTTGCACCGATAATGCCAACGATTTCGCCTTCTTCGACATCAAAAGAAACGTCATGGAGAGATTGCGCCATGCCATAAAAGGCAGAGAGATTGTCGATTTCTAAAAGTGCCATCGTTCCCTCCCTATAGGCCCAAGTAGGCCGAACGAACGGCCTCTGTGGCAATCACGTCGTCATACTTACCTTCAGCTACAACAGAGCCGTAAGTGATTGCCACGGCTCGATCAATCAACGGCTGTAAAGAGCGTAGATCATGGCTGACGATCACCATCGACATCCCTTGTTGGCGTTTTTCCTGCAGAAGATCTGTGATCTGCGCTATCTCGCCAATGGTCAAACCGGCGAAGACTTCATCAAGCAAAATCATTTCTGGGTTAGTCGCCAAGGTTCGCGCCAACTCCAGCTTCCTGAGGTCACCCATTGAAAGTTCACTGGGCAGCTTATCAAGATCACTCTCTGCAAATCCGACTGAGAGGGCCAACTCCAGCTCCTTGTCGGGATCTGGGCCCTTCGTGAGCATTTGCCAAATTGAGTTGGGCATAAGGCCCACCCGAATGTTTCCGCGCACATCCATGTCTGCAAAAGGTCTCGGCACTTGGTAGGTCCGAGAGATGCCTCGATTAATGCGTTGGTGGGTTGGCATGGCTGACAGCTCCGCGCCATCAAAAGAAATCGAGCCGGAATTTTGCCGATGTTCGCCCATGATCAGGCTGAAGACTGTGGTTTTACCAGCACCGTTAGGGCCAATCAAACCGACAGATTCGCCTTTCTCTACAGCGAATGACATGTTGTTGGTAGCTGTTAAGCCACCGAACATTTTGACCAGATCTGTGACTTGAAGATGGGCACTCATGATTGACCTCCCCTCTTGGGCCAAAACCGGTCTACCAACTGCCAGAAAATCGCGTAGAGCCCCTTGGGTTGGTACATGTAGAGCAGGAGCGCGATGCCACCATAGACGAAATAGCGCTCGACACCTGGCAGAACAGGACGGAGCTTTTCTAGTAAGATCGTTAGGAAGAACGCCCCAATCATCGGACCTATGATAGTAGATGAACCGCCAATCAAAGCAGCCACGATGATCGTGAAGAGGAAGTTAATATCAAACAGTGCTCTTGGTGCAAGGGAGCCATTGTAATGGACAAAAAAGGCACCACCAATTCCAGCAACACAGGCGGAGACCATGAAGGCGAAGAGCTTGAGTTTTGTTGTGCTAAGTCCACTGCCCTTGACCGACTCCTCATTCATTGCAATCGCGGACAAGGCTGTCCCTGCCCTGGTTTTCAGCAATGCCCAAAGAACAAAAGCTATG
>CAJQQJ010000209.1 GCA_905480445.1 uncultured Alphaproteobacteria bacterium
CGTGTTCCATGACATGAGTTTCCGAGAAGGGAATGACCCCGCCGGGTTCAAAGGTCACGATGTTGACATGCATGTCGTGGCGCAAATCATCGGGCTCAACGAAGCGGGTTGTCCCCCAAACGCCGTTGGTACCGTCCATCATGTTGATTGGATGATCTTGCTCTTTAGTCACGAAAGCCGTCGACCTATCGATACCGTCTACGGCCTCATAGGTTTTGCGAACCCAATGGAACTTAGCAACATCGCTTGAGTTGTTTTCAACGGCCCAGTTGCTTGATGGTGGAATATAGGCGTAACCACCGGGCGCCATAGAGTGAGATGATCCGTCCAATAGAAGGGTGAATTCCCCCTCGACCACGAACAAGACACCCTGAGCGTCTGGATCAGCTTCAGGTTTGGAGCTGCCGCCGCCAGGTCTGACTTCCATGATGTACTGAGAAAAGGTCTCGGCAAACCCTGACAAAGGCCGAGCCAAAACCCAAGCGCGTGTCTTTTCCCAGTGAGGAATGAAGGAGGTGACAATGTCGCTCATCGTGCCTTTGGGAATGACGGCGTAGGCATCCTTAAAAACCGCACGACCTGTCAGCAGATCTGTCTGTGGTGGCAGTCCACCTTGGGGCGCATAGTAGGGGCTGTTGACCATTCGTGTCTCTTATCTCTTGGCTTTTAAAAGGGTGTGGTTTCGTGTTAGCGATACCTATCTAGCGAAGAAAGGTAAAGCATGACGGCTTGGATTGAAATGATTCCTTTAGAAGAGGCTGAAGGCCCTCTCAAGGAGATGTATAAAACTGCTCTGACACCGGCAGGGACCGTCGACAATGTCATGCGTGTTCATTCGCTGAGACCCCACACGATGCTGGGCCATATGGCAATTTATAAGTCCGTGCTGCACAACCCTGACAACAAACTGCCCTTTTGGTTTTTGGAGATGGTTGCGTCCTACACTTCCATCCTGAATAAGTGTGATTATTCTTTTACGCATCACTTCACTAACGCGCGGCGGTTGCTCAAAAACAAAACCAAGTCTGATGCTATTTTGGAGGCCTTCAAAGCTGGTGAGCCGGAGCGTGAGTTTGAAGGTAAGGAATTGGCGCTGCTGAACTATACCGCCAAGTTGACGGTTAATGTCGCTAATATGGTGAAGGCGGATATAGATGCATTGCATGCAGCAGGCTGTGACGACGGCGAAATTCTTGAGGTCAATCAAGTCTGCTGTTACTTCTCCTACTCCAACCGTTTGCTGAATGGTTTGGGTGTCACGACGGAAGGTGATGTCATTGGCTATTACCAAGAGGATGAAGAATAATGGCATACGCCCAAGCCAAAGACGTCGATGTTTCTCTCATCCCAGTCATTGATCTGACAGATATTAATTCCGGAGACAGCTCTTTACTTCAACGCATCGCCGATGACATAGTCCAGGCAGCAGAAACCTCAGGATTTTTCTATGTGAAAAACCATGGAATACCAGATGAATTAATAGATCAAGTTTATTCGACGGCGGGTGATTTTTTCCGAAGACCAGTTGATGAAAAAAGCCAGGTGAAGGTCAATCAAAACCACCGTGGCTTCTTGGCCACCGGCGGAGCCAAAATGTCTGATGACGCCAAACCCGATCTCAAAGAGAGCTTCATCTGGGGCTTGGATGTTGATGACCAAGATCCAGACTTCTTGGCTGGACGAGCCTTGATCGGACCAAATCAGTGGCCTGAATTCTTGCCGGAAATGCGCAACACTATGGTCGCTTACTTTGATGCTGCGAATAACCTTGCTTGGAATTTGTTCAAGGTTTTTGCCGTTGCCTTGGACTTGCCTGCGGACCATTTTATCAAAACCGTTGATAAACCCATGACACGTTGCTCCATCATCTATTACCCTCCACAAGAGGCAGATGCTGGTGCGGATCAATTCGGCGTTGCTCCTCACACAGACTTTGGCGCGCTGACCTTGTTGCGACAAGACGAAGTTGGCGGCCTGCAAGTTCAAGACAAAAACGGTGATTGGGTAACGGCGCATCCTATCGAAGGGACACTGGTGGTCAATGTGGCTGATCTATTGTCGCGTTGGACGAACAATCGCTTTGCTTCAACGCCGCACAGAGTGGTTAACACATCAGGTCGAGAGCGCTTTTCAATCGTCGCCGCGGTTGACCCCAACTATGATACGGACATGACACCGATCGTACGTGAGGGCGAAGAGCCGCTTTTTGATCCTACGACTTGCGGCGAGTATCTCGTTTGGCGTTTTGCTCAAGCCTTCAAGTACCGCAATAAGGGCTAACTTTACTGTGGCGGAATTCGCAGAAATACCTGTTCTTGATGTCAGTGCAATCTATTCGGAAGATGCCGTGGCATTGGCTAAACTGGCGCAAGAATTTCGTAAGGCTTACAGCGAAACAGGTTTTGGCTACATCATCAATCACGGTGTTGATCAGGGCCTGATTGACGGCGTCTTCGAGGCCTCAGCTAGGTTCCATGCTCTGCCACGCGACGTTAAAATGGCAGTGGCTTTGAACGAGAACCATCGCGGCTTTATCCCGATCAACACATCCACAGATGTGAACTCGAAACTGGCTGAGGTTAAAAAACCCAACCAGTCCGAAAGTTTCATGATGATGCGGGAAGACGATCCTTTTTCACCTGGCATCTTAACAGGAAACTATCTTGCTGGTCCAAACGTTTGGCCAGAGTTAGAAGGATTCAAGGCAGCGGTGACCGCCTACAATGACCAGCTTAGTGCTCTGGGCCAACGGCTTGTTTCTTTAGCTGCCTTAGCCTTGAATACTGACCCAACTAACCTCTTGTCAGCGTTTGAAACACCGACAACTTGGTTGAGGTTACTACACTATCCACCAACTGCTCCGACAGCACCTGAAGACCTCTATGGTTCTGCGCCACATACAGACTTCGGTTGCTTAACAATCCTTGCTCAAGATGATGTTGGTGGTCTTCAAGTTATGGCGCCTTCTGGCCAGTGGATTGATGCACCGGTTATCCCAGGTGCTTTTGTCGTGAATGTTGGTGACATGTTGCATCGCTGGAGCAATGGCATCTTGCTATCAACACCCCACAGGGTGATCAATCGCTCAGGCAGGGAGCGTTACTCCTGCCCATTCTTTTTCGATCCTCATGTTTCTACCGAGATTGCACCGCTGTCATCTTGTGTTTCCAACAAACGGCCCGCTGCGTTTGAACCTCTCGTTTTTGGAGATTTTTTGCGCAGCGAGCTTGAAGCCGGATATGACAAGCACAGAGCTCAGAAAGCTGACTGAGACTAACGCTTAGTAGCAATCGCTTCTGCAATCACACAAACGAACTCAAACATAAGATTGGCCGCAGTGACGGAGGTTATGCCGGTTGGGTCATAGCAAGGTGCGACCTCGGAAATATCGGCTCCAATGATATCGATCCCGTTTAGGGCTCTGATCATAACCTGTGCGTCTCTTGGTGTGATTCCACCGATTTCGGGTACGGGAGTGCCGGGACAGAAGGCAGGATCGAGACCGTCGATATCAATCGTGGCGTAAGTCGGCCCTGTACCCAAGGTTTCCTTGATCTTTGCAATAGCAGCGGCTCGGCCCATTTCTTCGTATTCATCGAAGGTAATGATCGTGAAGCCGGCATCGTAACCAAACTGTATGTCGTCAGGGCTAAATCGAGATCCTCTCAACCCGACTTGAACGACACGCTTTGGGTCGATCAGCCCCTCTTCTAAACC
Source organism: uncultured Alphaproteobacteria bacterium (assembly GCA_905480445.1). Classification (GTDB taxonomy): domain Bacteria; phylum Pseudomonadota; class Alphaproteobacteria; order UBA7985; family CAJQQZ01; genus CAJQQZ01. The sequence continues at coordinate 3,718 of CAJQQJ010000209.1, forward strand.
ACGGCGCATAAAGGTTGCGTGATTGACTTTGGTACCGCACATTTCATCCAATGTGTCGGCGTGGCTGTCGATCTGGAAAATACCGACGGGTCCATCGCTGGCAAGTCCACGCAAAATTGGTGTCGGAATAGTGTGATCACCACCAATGGAAACCGGTCTGATGGCTTTGGCTTTGAGGTCGGCATAGAATGCTGCGATTTGATCAATAGACTCATCCTTGTTGAGCGGATTGATGGGCGCGTCACCGATGTCGGCAATGTTACAGATCTTGTAGGGCTGTGTTCCCAGTGTTGGGTGAACTTTGCGGATCAAACGGCTGGCATCTCTGACAGCGGCCGGTGCATCACGAGGACCTGAACGATAGTTGAGGCCGAGATCAAAGGGAACACCAACCAGACCGATATCGAGCTCGTCGACGGGCTCAACCCTTCTGGTACGAAGGAACGTTGCTATGTCTGAAAAGCGTGGGGTTTGAGAAGCATCAACTGGTTCGTAGATTGGATTGACCATTTTCTTTTCTCCTAATCGTTCTTAACTGGTGTTGCTGTTGTCAGGTGAGTCCCGCCATCAATGACAACTTGTTGGCCCGTAATTTTTTTGCCGCCGAGAGCAAACCAAAGAACAGTTTCTGCGACGTCTTCGGCCAAGACCAAAGTCTTTAGCGGGGCAAGGCCTGCCACAGTCTTTTTGAATTTCTCAAAATCTTCGGAGCTAAAACGTGGTGCCATCCATTCTGTACCGACGAACCCAGGGCATACGGCGTTTACTCTAACGTTTGGTGCAAAATGGCGCGCCAAGCTGAGCGTCAACGTATTGAGAGCTGCTTTTGAGGAGGCATAAACCATAGAGGATCCCAAGCCAGACTTTCCTGCATGGGATGAAATGTTGACGATGGAGCCTTTGGCCTTGATGATATCCTCTTCAACTGCACGGATCATCTGGAACGTGCCCGTGACGTTGACTTCAAAGATCCTAGCGAAATCGTCGCCATCGATGGCGGATAGTTCAGCGGACTTCAGGAAGCGCGTCATGCCTGCACTGTTAACAAGGATATCAATGCTGCCCCATTCATCAACGGCCGCTTTGGCAACGCGAATGCAGTCTTCGTCTCTACTAACATCAGCCTGAATCGCGACGGCTTCAACATCTTGCTGTCTGCAAGCTTCAGCGACCTCTTCGCCGCCATCTTTGTTTTTCGAGTAAGTAATCAGAATGTTGCACCCAGCCTTTGCAAGTTCTAAAGCTGAAGCAGCACCAATCCCTGACGAGCCTCCGGTAATAATCGCAGTTTTTCTAGACATGTTGTCTCCCTTTTTTGCGATCTTAACTTACTTAGTAGGGCAGGTCATCAGGATAGACGTCAATAAAGCTGGGGGCAGGTGTTTCATCAAATTGTTTAGCCAAGATCTTATCGCGGCCTTCTTTCAATGATTTGAGCACTCGATGCATGCCGTCCATCAGCCGACCATTCGAACAAAGAATAATTGGATAGGACAGTTCGGCTTGTTCCATGAGCTGAAAATGTTCAATAATCGCTTTTGCGTTAGGCACAGTACCGTGGCTGAACCAATAGTTTTCATCAATTTCTTTGATTGACGACAAAGCAATGAATTTTGCCGGTACATCGACTGACGACATAATTAACGCGTCGACATCCCATGCAAAGAAGCCATTCTTGCTAGGTCGAAAGTGATACTGTTTTCTCATTACCCGCCTTTCGGATCAGCTTGCCAGGAAAGCTAAATAATCGCCTGCTATGGCATTGGAAGCTGCTGTGAGTAAGCGCTGGCCATGCTCTGGTTTGGCGAGTGATGAATGGGAACCTACACGGCCATCTGGAAACTGGGCTCTGTGTTCAATAGGTGGACCGTGCTTATCGCCCGCGTGGGCTTTGATAAAGTCCGCGGTCAATTTTTCAGGTGCTTGGAGTTTTGGGTCTTCAACTACTCTGTGCAAAGCCTGCGTGATCGCGACCTCGGAAGGCGTCGCATGCATTCCTTCCCAATCTCCATAAAGCTCAGTGCGGATTGCGTTCACTTCATCGAAGTCCCACCATGACTTCAGGCGGATTTCGGCCCCATTGATCTTTGGTACGACTGACCGGATCGGCTCCAGGTTTGCGCCATGGCCGTTGAGGATGTAGATGCGATCAAAGCCGTGATGCGCAAGTCCAGCCAAGAGCTCTTCAACAACAGTTGCGAAGGTCTCCTTCTTCAGAGATAAAGTCCCTGGGAATGACATGTTAAATGGCGTTGGGGTATAGCCCAGTGCCGTGCAAACAAGGGCCTCGGCTTTTTCGCCAACACGGTCGGCAATCGCTTGAGCGCAAATACGATCAGTGCCGATCAGGCCGACTGGACCGTGCTGCTCGGTTGATCCAGTCGGTAGAATGATGCCTTTGGACTTCTCCAAATAAGCGTCGACTTCCTTCCATGTGGCGAGATCTAGGCGCATAGCTTCTCCAAAGAAAAAGGCGAACCCGTTGAGGCTCGCCTTTCCGTCGTCATTAGTACTCTAGAGACTTACTCAGACAACTGCCATTTACGGCCAAGCTCAGCAAACATGCCACGCTCTGTTTTGAGAGCAATCCACGTGTTTACATAGTTGATCCATACTTGGTCAGCCTGAGGCAACAACATTGCGATCGGTGTTGGTGCCTTTGGTGAAGACACTGGAACGATCATCAACTGTGGGTACTTAGCTACAAGCTTGTAGGCTTCAACATTTGACGTGATGTGGGCATCGGCGCGGCCAGCAAGAACTTCTTGGAAGTCACGAGCAGGGGCCTCGACAATCACGTGCTTAGCGTCTGGGAAGAACTGCTTAACTTGCTTTTCTTGGGTGGTACCAAGTGTTGCGGCAACTTTGATGTCAGCCTGGTTCAGGTCGTCCCAATCTTTGAAACGATCAGCGTTGTCTTTCAACGTCAAGGGCACAGTCGCCAGTGAGAAGTAAGAATTGGAGTAACCAGCAGCCTTAGCACGCTTTGGTGAAATGGAGGCAGAACCAGTCATGTGGTACTTGCCAGCAACGACACCGTTTACAAGTGTCTTCCAATCTGTTGGTACGAATTCAATTTCCACACCCAGATCGGCAGCAAGTGCTGTCATGACATCAATATCATAGCCAGTGTAGCTGTTGGTTTCTGGGTCCTTCATTGTCATTGGGTTCCAGTCGCCGGTGGTCCCGACTTTTAGAACACCTTCGCTTAAGATTTCATTGAGCGCTGATTGTGCTTGGGCCTGAACAGCACCAAAGGCAAGAGTAAGTGAGGCCAAAGCGGCCATTAGGAATCTCATCGTTTTCTCCCTGTTGGATTTCCTCGAATGCATACAAACTAGGTTAGAGGAGGGAGCAAGGCAAGATGCTAGAAGCTTTGAGACGATTTTCCGAGCAAGGCTTCGCCGAAAAGCTTGGCTTTTACCCGCTCTTGCGCGATGTTAGCGAAACAATTTTATTCTAGTGGATACTCAATGTCAGCTGCAATTGAAATGGATCAGGTTTCTAAATGGTTTGGTGATTTCCAGGCTCTGAAATCCGTTTCGCTAAAGGTTAACAAAGGCGAGAAGGTTGTAATTTGCGGCCCTTCTGGCTCTGGAAAATCAACGGCTATCCGCTGTGTGAACCGACTAGAAAAGCACGAAGAAGGCAGCATCAAAGTAGACGGTATTGAGCTCGATGATAATTCGGTCAACCTGGTTCGACAGGAAGTTGGTATGGTTTTCCAACAATTCAATCTCTTCCCCCATCTAACAGTCCTTGACAATCTGACCCTGGGTCCAATCAAGGCTAGAGGCCTTTCCAAAGCAGAGGCCGAGGAAAAAGCCATGGCCTATCTTGAGCGTGTGCATATTCCAGAGCAAGCTGACAAGCTTCCTAAACAATTGTCAGGCGGCCAGCAACAGCGTGTGGCTATAGCTCGGTCCCTTTGTATGGAACCTAAGATCTTACTTTTTGATGAACCGACATCTGCCCTCGATCCAGAAATGATCTCGGAAGTGTTGGACGTGATCGTGGCACTTGCGGATACTGGCATGACAATGGTCGTCGTCACCCACGAGATGGGTTTTGCCCGTAAGGTTGCGGATACAATGGTTTTCATGGACCAAGGCGAAATTGTAGAAAGCGCCGCCCCTGACACCTTCTTTGGGCAGCCAAGAACTGAGCGGTGCCAGCGTTTCCTCAAACAAATTTTGCAGCACTAGGAGAGTTGAGATGAAAAAAATGACAACTCGCCTGATGCTGATTGTAGCCGCCTGCTTATTGTTGACCGGTTGTGGTCAGGGCTGGGGTTGGTATGTGGTCGATCCTACAACCAAGTCGGGCTTTATTAATCTGAAGTTTTTGATGAGTGGGTTTTGGTACACAATCCTGTTGTCAATCGTGTCATTGCTGATTGCTATACCGATTGGCTTGTTGGTCGCTTTACCGGGCTTTTCAAACAACGTCTGGCTTAAGGGATTTAACCGTGTCTATGTTGAGCTTGTACGTGCGCTGCCTGTGTTGGTGGCTATCCTTTGGATCCACTATGGTCTGCCGACACTCTTTCCTTCTATCGACCTACCGGTTTTTTGGTCCGGTGTGATAGCCTTGTCACTCTGTGAAACAGCATTTTTGGCGGAGATCTTCCGTGCCGGGATCCAGTCTATCCCGAAGGGGCAGACCGAGGCAGCTCAATCAATCTCGCTCTCTTACTATGATCGCATGCGTTACGTGATTCTACCGCAGGCCTTGCGTCGGATCTTGCCAGCGATTGGCAACCAGTTCGTCTACATGCTGAAAATGTCGTCGTTGGTTTCAGTCATTGGCATGGGCGAATTGGTTCGTAAGGCAAACGAGTTGGCCGTAACGGAATACAGAGCGCTGGAGATCTACTCGGTTCTTGTGCTCGAGTACCTGGTGTTGATCTTGGTCGTATCAGCGGGCGTCCGTTGGCTTGAAAAACGCATGGACGCCGATGAGAGCAAGTGATGCGCGCTAGCTTTCCTTATCGACAAGATTTCTAAAAGCGTTTCGATGCCAAACAGAATCGCCGTAAATCCGGTCAATAGCCGTTAGTCGCTTGAGGTAATGGCCGATAGGTAAATCGTTTGTCATCCCGATCCCACCGTGCAGCTGAACGCCTTCCTGTCCCACTTTACGGCCGAGATCGCCGATGTAGGCTTTAGCAGCTGTGACGCGCTTCGCGCTGTCGTGAGATTGGTCGGCGACAGCGGTGACTGCATCTTCGGCCATCGACTGAGCTAACTGACAATCAACATAGAGATCAACAAGGCGATGTTGTAGCGCTTGGAAAGAACTCAAAGTCTGCCCGAATTGTTCGCGGGTTTGCAGGTAGGCCAGCGTCTGTTCTTCAATCGCCCACATGATTGCAGATGCCTCAGTACAAAGCATGGCTATGACGGCTTCATCTGCGGCTGTCATTGCCGCTAGAGCATCGCCTGCCAACA
>CAJQQJ010000210.1 GCA_905480445.1 uncultured Alphaproteobacteria bacterium
GCATGAAGTGCTGGATGATCAAGATCGCTGGTGGTCACAAAAAGTTCGGGTTGGCTGACGAAAGGTTTCTGCATGACAAAAGTTACCAAATATTCCAGCCTATGGGAATCCTCTAGTTATGCTGAGGTCTCGAAGTAGAAGCCCTCCGGCGCCTGATGATCGCCCGTTTTAAGTTTCGGTCCCAGCCTGCCCGAGAACCTACAGATTGGATAAGTCTTAAAGAGGCTGTAACGTTGCCCAGATTTCATCCAAAGCTCAAGTTCTGCTTCTTCCTTGAAAATGCGCACTAAAATTGGTGCGCCTATCTTGGGAGCAGCTGGCGCTTTTGGTACATGAACAATACTTAGTCTATGTTGGATTGGTTTTCGGGTTGCTTTCGTCTCTTTAGCAGGTTGAAGCTGACGTCTGACTTTGACCTTTTCTGGCAAAAGCTTTCTACGCTCTTCCACAGCCAACTTAGCAAGAGTTTCGCTACTCAAGAGTTCCGCTTCGCTCCATCCAGACCAACCTGCTTTTGTCGCCTTGGACTCTCGCCATAGAGAGGCCGATACTTTTCGTGCCCCTGCTTTAACGGTTTTCACTGCGGACTTTGTTTGGTTAGCTGACCCTTGTTCAGGAAGGGCGGCAGTTTGCAAATCGCTGATTACAACACCCTTGAAATCCGGCAGGACGAAATCATCATTGGAACTTTGAAACTGTTCATTGATGCCATCTGAATAAGCAGCCGAAACGGCCATTTCTAGCTCTTGTTCAACAAAATCCGTTGGCAAAGCCGCCAAAAGTGGCAAGGCTTCCTTTCTGCTGACGTTTTCGGCCTGGAGTGAATTTGGGAAAGATAGGGCCAACAAACCTAAAACAAGGCAAACGAAAGCGGAAGCAACAGTTGATCGCATAGTAATACTTTAAAAATTCAATCCCTCGGCGATCACGTTTGTATCAGCTTTGCAGCGACTCGGCGAGGTGTAAATTTACAATTGAATTCATTGTGAGTAAGTTTCTTGAAAATTTCACTCCCTGAAAGTGGTAGCTATGCCTATTAATTCCCGGCGACGGTTTATGCTTCAATCGATCTCCCTTGCAGCAGCCGCTGTTTCGGTACCTAGCTTGGCCGAAGCCTCCGACAAAATTTCAGTCACAAAGGCCTATAATGACGCCTCCGCAGGCCGTTCCCTGCTGATAGACATCAGACGCCCAGATGAATGGAAGAAGACTGGCATAGGGAAACACGCTTATGCCATGTCGATCCAACAACACCCAAGTGGCCCTCAAGGTTTTTTGACAGAACTGATCAAACTCACAAGTGGGAATAGATCTAAGCGAGTGGATTTGATTTGCGCGCGCGGAGGGCGTAGCAAATCGCTACAACGGCGCCTCCTCAAACTAGGCTACACCAATGTTAATGATGTCACGGAAGGTATGGTTGGCGGCTGGGGCAAAAAGGGCTGGATAAAAACTGGCTTGCCAACCCTTAACTGCGCAACGGTTCAATCTTGTAAAAAAGCCGCCGGTTTATAACGCAACTAAGGAAGATCAACGATTTTCGTTTTACCGCCATCGCCATGCTTAAGGTCATAGCCTTTGATAAGGACTTGGCTAACACCTGATGGAATCTTTACTTTGCCCAGTTTTCTTGTGAAGGGTTGCTCATTGACATGCGGGTGGTGCAGGATCCTCTGCCCCAATAGTTCGCCGTCCAGCGTTAAAACTTCCCATTTGTTGGCATAGTGTTTCCATCCGGTGTCGGCATGTTTCAGTGTAACGGAAAAAGAGTAAGTATTGGCTGACTGCTTACTGACCTTCACTTTTTCCACGTTTACTTCACCAGCCCAGCTGGCATTTATACAAGCGAGAAGAATTAGAGGCGCTATCAGCCTGAGAAACTTAATTTTCGCCACATTATCACTCCATTAGACTCCAAAATATCGCTGATTAAAGATCGATAAGAGAATTGGATGCAAGTTTTAGTGCTCCCATTCCAACAAAAGTGATCAAAGTGGTGTGTGTTGCTTATTCAAGCAAAGGCTAAAAACCGCTTGCTTACGCGACTCCAAGATCTATAATGTCGGCTATATTGAAAGATAATTGATTTTACTTACTAAGTTGGATTTGACGTGCGTGGGATAACTAAGGCTTTATTGCCCATTTCGGCCCTGTTTCTTGTTACGACCTGTGCCACACCGAAGATTGTGCATGATGATCTTTATGTGAAGAACAAACAGATACAGCCTGCCAACAAATTCCTCGCCGCTAAACCATCCGGCGCTTACAGGAAAGCTTCCTTTACCTCTGTTGAGTTAAAAGGTCCTGGCAAACGCTGCATCCATCACAACAACTATTGGTGCGTTAAAACTCCAAAAGGTGACCAATGGGTTGGGCAAACAGCCAGAGACCCAGCAAACCATGCTATCTTTCAAAACGCGACCTACTCTGCTCGCGCCTTTACTCGTATCATGAGATCCTATCGATTCAGGCACAATTTGAGAACAGCGCGTCAAATCATCAGCCGCTACGCCCCTTCTTCAGATTGCCTTGGCTCACAGCGTTTCTGCCCCATAGGCCAACCCAACAACTCACCAATTCCAGGTCTCGCCTTAGGTTATGTTGACAGTAAGCCGATCCAGTATAGCTACAGCCGGCCACCGTCAAATTACGTTCAAGGTCTTAAGTGTGCAATGCCGGTTCTTTATTGCCCCAAAGGTCACAACAATCCGACACCTTACGCTTCGGCCATTGCAAAAGCGGCGGGCAGAACCTTGGATGATGATTTGCAACTGTTCAATGACTCTGGTCAGATCAATATAGCCGTCGCTCTTCCGGTGTTCAGGGAGTTTGCTAAGTGGGAATTGGGAGCAACTTACCTTGTGAGTGAACGGGTCATTCAAAACGGCATTGCACTGGAAGCAAAAACAGCTGAGTATCCAAGTGGTAAAACACCTGCGAATCCTGCTTTCACCTATGGCCAAGCTTCTGCACCGGTCGTTGCTCAACCACAGAGAACTGCACCAGCGCCGCAACCGGCCCAGAGCTACTACGCCCCTGCCCCACAGCAGCCCGCCCGTGCTCCTGCACAAGCCTACTATGTACCCACTCCACAGCAACCAGCGACCACATCTCCTTCAACTAATGGTCAACAGTACTTAGCGCCTAAGCCTCAGTGGCCAACACCACAAGCACCAAACCAAGCGCCAGCGATACAAAGCTATCAAATTCAACAACCGGCCTATGGCACAAACACAAGCGGTACCAATTCTTAGAGGCCCAGTATCCAGGCTTCCTCGGTTGTTATCGATTGAGTTTCGCTAGGAGCTCGCTTGAACGGGCTTTCCAGCCAAGCCACTAGTTCTCTACGGTTCTGGGCATCTTTCATTAGTTGAGCGACATTTTTCACCTGTTGTGCATCTTTGAATTCCTCGGGTCTGAAAACCATGTCCCAAAAGGATGGATAGACTTCAGCTAGAACCAGTGGTTTGTTTCTAAGATCCTCAAAAGGCCAAACAGCTGTATGCTGTTGCAGCGAAACGTGGTTGCGCAATTGGTGAACTCTGG
>CAJQQJ010000211.1 GCA_905480445.1 uncultured Alphaproteobacteria bacterium
ACTTCACAACAAAACTAACTCATTATCCGCGCCCAGCTCCGCACCCTACGGCTGCTCCACTGAACGCGGATAATGACGACTGTCCAACACCATCAAACTGGTACATTTTTACTCCGGCGTTGACAAACGTTGCCTGACCAGCGCTTCTTGTGACACGCGCTGTAAAGTCGATCACATAGACATCGTTGTCCTGTAAGAAGCCTGTTTCATCGAAGAGATCATCGTTCCCTGCACCAGTGAAGCCACCGTTGAGAGCCAAACTAGAACCAATCGTCTGTGACAGACCAGCGTTAATAGTTGGGCCAGCTGTGATGCCGTCCAACGTAATGCCAGCTGGCAGTTGATTAGCCAGGTCATCTACCAAGGCAACATTCGCCAAAGCTCTTGTGCCTGTGTTTGTCACAGTAATGCGGAACGGTACATCAAACTGGTTCGGACCAACTGTGATCACAGGACCAGAGAGGGACTTATCCAGAGTCAGCTCGTAAGTCGCGCTGATCTCGATATCCACGACATCCATATCCATAACGTCACGACCCTGAAGACCATTACTATTGGCTTCAGCAACGACTTTGTTATCCAGAAGACCTTCATAGCCATTGGAGTCTATAACTGCTGTGAACTCAACTGAAGCAGCTTCGCCAGGATGCAATTTGCGCGCTGGGTCTGACCCAGGGAAGAGGAATGGGTTTTGAATATCAGCACGGAAGAAGTTGTTAGTTGAGAAACCAGCGCCCAAAGGCTGAATTAGCGTTGTCTCATCCACATCGACTTGATTTTCCACTATTTGAACGATCGATGTCGTTGTGTCATCCAAACGCTGGGCCAGATCGTCACTAGCTTGAACATCAGTCAGAGTAACGTCACCATCGTTCGTCACAACAACCAAGAAGCGAATTTCATAATGATCTGCTTCGCCAGATATTGGTGTAATCGAAACAACTGTCTTCTTAACGTCGATTGATGGCAGAGCTGGCAAGACTATGTTTGCCGTGTCCATATCCATCAGAGGTTGGCTGAAGACATCTTCTGCCGTTGCAACAGCCTTGTTGTCCAAAGTTCCAAATGGATTTTGGTTCGTAAATTGAACAGTGAAGGTAATCACACCCTGGGCATTACCAGAAGAAAATGCTTCCAACGTTTCCGTACCAACAAGCAGGTTATTATCACCAATTCCGTTGTACGTTCCGTTTCCAAGTGCGAGAGCTCCTGACACAACTGGTGTTGTCACTGAAGTAACGTTACCTACGCCAAAGACCGGTTCAAGATCGTCAACAACTTGCGTGTTGTAAATATCTTGCGCAGAGCCGTTCTGAACCTCAATCATAACGTCAGCTTCGTAGGTCTGTGGTGAACTAAGACCGATCGCACGTACGTCAGTGATTGTCTTAAGTACAACCAGCTGAGGCTTGAGGATAACCAGCTCAGCTCTTGGCAACTCATCAGTGTTAGAAGCTTGACGCTGCACTCCCGATGTATCGGTGCCAATAACGTTTGCTGTGTTTTCTATTGGGAACTGGTCCAGCGCAGAATCATCTACTAGGTATTCGACGACAACTCGGAAGGTTGTATCCGAACCTGATGGCAAGCTTGCGGCTGTACCAATCAGAGCCGTTGAAGAGTTAGCAACAGGAAGAGCCGCATTGATCGTCCATTGACCACCAGTATTGTCATCTGTGATTGAGATGGCAACGATAGTCGCCGTTGATCCCGCTGGCGCCCATCCGGTCACCAAGTTGTCAGTCAACTCAACAAGAGTGAGCGGATCACCTAGGTTCGCCACTTGAACGTTGAAAGTAGACTGGAACTGGTTTTGAGCGAGAACAACAGTAGAGCTGGTGACATATTCTTTGTCAATCGTCAGACCAATACTGTTTTGTACGATTTCAACAGGCTCAGTGCTTTCCCCAGTTACGTCGTTACCGAGGGCGTCTTCACCCGTGTCAGGCGCGCTATGGCTGACAAAGCATCGACAAGATCGTTGTCTAAGCCCTTGAAGAAATAACTTCGCTCAAAAAGCCCTCTAGTAAGCCGCATTGCTATCCCCCCAAAGTTAGTTAGAAGCAGCTCTATTTTCCTACCGTCTCACCATTTTTATTTCACAGAGATTCTATTCTCTGTTTGTTTTCGGCAAGCCAGGAGACAATAGCATAAGCGATCTCGAAAACCATTGAAACTTGCAGATTTGGTGCCAGCTAATGCCTCAACCCCAAAACCCTCCAGAGATTAAGTTTTTGCTGGCAACGGATGGCCAGGCATCATCTCGTAAGGATGTTTCCACCCTTCATGTGACTTTATTCGGTCGAGCCAAGCTGAAATGGCGGGATAGTCATCCCATGAAATACCGTATTCTTTTTCCATGAACAGGTAACCACAAAGAGAGATGTCGGCGATCGTCAACTCTTCTGTGGCAACAAAACGACGCCCTGCCAGACGTTTTTCAAGCACGCCCAAGGCGCCAAGCATTCTCGCCTGGAAGAACTCGGTCACTGGCGTTTCACCAGTCCTCATGAAATGAGTAAGAAAGCGATAAGTGGCGATATAGGATGTCAGTTTGTGATTATCAAACAAAATCCAACGCAGAATTTCCATTTCCTCGTCTTCGTTTTTGCCACCAAATTTCCCGAGACGGTTGACTAAATAATGAAGGATGGCACCGGATTGGCTGAGACGTTTACCATTGTGATCGAGGACAGGAGCCTCGCCCATTTCGTTGGTTACTCCTCTGAACTCCTCACCGCGGGTAACGCCGTTGAAGAAATCGACAAAGATCGGTTCCCAGTCTGCACCGGCTAAGTTCAACATTAGAGCTGGTTTATAGGCGTTTCCGGATTGCGCAAAACAATGCAGTTGATAGTCGGCCATAACGTTTCTTTCTTAATGGGGTTTGGTTGCCCGAACATGGGTTGGACGGTGTTCACCGGACTTTACCAGGTCAAATTTTAGATTTGAGGCTACTAGCCGTTCTTCGAACAGATTTCGGACGTCGTCTGTCATAGGTTCTTCAGTCAGCGCCTTTTCAACGGCGGCCAGTTCAGTTGGAATATGAGAGGCGTACCAGTCGTTACGATCTCGAAACTCACATCTTTCAAATCCTGCGGCAGTAAGGAATTCTTGGGTCTCGGATAAGGTCGCCATTGGTGCGGGTTGACCTGACTCTTTGCGCCAAGTCTGCATCTTCTCGCTTTCGATGCCTTCAGCTCGCAACCAGTCGCTGGCGACAAAGGTTCCATCCGGTTTCAACACCCTGAAAACCTCTTTGTAGAAATCTCCGCGATTGGGAATATGGATGATGGAATCCTTGCTAAAGATAATATCCGCGCTTTGGTCTGGTGCAGCAATCGAGCCATCTGCGGGCACTAACCGGCAAACAACGCAGTGTGCGAGATCCCGTGCATTGACCAGTTTTTTCGCTTCTTCAATGAGGAGCGGCACTACATCGTGACCTTCAACAGAAGCTGCCCCGAATTCCTCTACCAACATGACGGTGAAACCACCTAGACCACAACCGATATCAATGACACTTTTTCCTGCCAGATCGACGCCACTAAGAATTTCCTGTAGCTCTTGCAGACCGCCAGGAGAAATTGCACCCTGGCCAAAAACAGTTTGAGAAACGCGAAGATAGTCTTTGGTGTACTTAGTCATGATTTCTTAAGTTGGCCTCGTGAGTTGGTTTCTGGCGGCTTCAACTTCCTCACGACAGAAACAACCTTCGATGTGATCATTTACCAAACCCATCGCCTGCATAAAGGCATAGACAGTCGTTGGACCAACAAAAGACCAACCCCGTTTCTTAAGATCTTTGCTGAGCTTTTTGGACTCTTCCGTGATTGCAATCGGCCCTAAAGTTGCGTGATCGAACTTATCAGGTCTGTCTTCAGGCCTAGGTTCAAAGGACCAAAAGTAAGCGGCAAGTGATCCGAATTCTTTCTCCAACTCAATGGCCTTTTTGGCATTGTTGATCGTCGAGTTGATTTTGCCACGATGGCGAATAATGCCAGCATTCAAAACCAGCTCTTCAACTTTGGCATCATCGTAGACTGCCACTTTATTGAAATCAAACCCGTCAAAGGCTTCACGGAAATTTTCGCGTTTTTTTAGGATCGTCAACCAACTGAGGCCAGCTTGGAAACCTTCAAGACAAATTTTCTCGAATAAACGTGTGTCGTTTGTCATGGGTCGACCCCATTCTTGATCGTGATAATGGCAATAGAGGTCGTCACCTTCTTGCCACCAACACCGGCCTTTTCCATCTGGTCCCATTATCGCCGACATACAATCTCCTTATCTTTTTTAGAGAATTCGTTGCTGAGCCCTCAAAGTCAAGCCTTCTCATTCGGCTCTAGAAAGAATAAACTAGGTGCAATAGTAACGGAGGTTCCATGACTCTAGACCAAAGCCTAATTTTCGGCTTGCTTGTTCTCGCAATGATATTCTTCATCTGGGGGAAGATCCGTTATGATTTGGTAGCCTTCTCGGCTTTGGTCATTGCAGTTCTAGCTGGGTTGGTCAGTACCGATCTCGCCTTCTCAGGATTTGGACACCCGGCTGTTGTGACGGTTGCTCTGGTTCTTGTCATTTCCAGGGCCCTGCAAAACTCAGGGGTCATTGATAGCTTGGCCTCTCCCATCGCTTCGCTTTCTGATCGCCCCCTCCTCTTTATGATGGCCATCACCTCACTCGGTGCGGTTCTGTCGGCCTTCATGAACAACGTTGGTGCCTTGGCGCTGCTAATGCCGCTTTGCTTGCAAATGAGCCCCAACCCCGCGCGCATTTTGATGCCTTTGTCTTTCGGAACGATCTTGGGCGGTCTCGCAACTCTGATAGGCACCCCCCCCAACATTGTCGTGGCCAGCTACAGAGCCGAAGTCAACGGCGAGCCTTTTGGATTGTTTGACTTCTCACCTGTCGGTGCTGCAGCAGCCGTCGCAGGCCTCATTTTCATCTGGTTAGTTGGTCGTTTCTTGCTTCCCAAAAGCGAAGACAAAAGTAGCAAGAGTGACAAGTTTTTTGAGATCAAAGACTACATTGTAGAATTGGAAGTCAAGGAAGGCTCCCCCGCTATCGGGCACGCTTTTCACAAGATGGAAGAAGACAGCGGTAAAGATGTTCTCATTGTCGGTCTGGTCAGAGCAGGACGGCGATTATTGGGTAACTTAAGATTTGTGACCCTGGAGCCAGGCGATTTGCTAATTGTCCGAACTGGACCAGAAGCCCTTAAGTCCTTCATGGAGCAAGAAGGCTTACAACTGGCGACCCAAGACTTCGTCGAAGACCACTTGAAAGACAATGACCTGATCACTGTAGAGGCCGTTGTTGCGCCTGGCTCCAAATCTGATGGCCGTAGCCCCAAAAGCCTCTTTCTGCGCCGGCGCTACAACACCAATCTGCTTGCCGTGGCACGTGAGGGCCAGCCTTTTCGAGAGCGTATCGCTCACCTCCGACTAAAAGCGGGTGACGTTGTTTTACTGCAAGGTGAAACCGAGAACCTGCCTGAAACCATGCAAGAGCTCGGGCTGTTGCCTATTGGTCAAAGAGAGATTGATCTAATGCCTGAGCGGAAAGTGAACTTTCTGCCAGTAATCCTGTTTGCTGGCGCCATCGTTGCTACGGCAACCGGCGCCGTCCCTGTCCATATCTCTTTTGCTACTGCCTTGGCCTTAATGATTCTTTCCAAACAAATCGGTGCGAGGCAGGTTTATCAGGCCATTGACTGGCCAGTTATCATTTTGCTCGCAGCAATGATACCAATAGGCAATGCTCTGCAAAGCACTGGCGGAACCACTTTGATCGCCAATAGTGTTGCAGACCTAGCAGATACTGTCTCACCGCTTATCCTGTTAACATTGATAATGGTGGTCACAATGACTTTGTCAGATATGATGAACAATGCCGCCACCGCCGTTGTTATGGCACCGATTGCGGCCACAGTTGCACATCAGATCGGCGTTCATCCAGACCCATTCTTGATGGCAGTGGCAGTCGGCGCTTCTTGTGCTTTCCTAACCCCCATAGGCCACCAGAACAATCTGCTAGTTATGGGGCCAGGTGGGTACAAGTTTGGTGACTATTGGCGACTAGGCCTTCCTTTGGAAGTTGTCATCGTCGCCATCACCGTTCCACTTATTGCCCTTGTCTGGCCCCTTTAATGGCTTGAACTATGGGCGACGTTTGCCGTCAAAAGTTATGGTATGTGGCCCAATGGTAGAGGCCTTCTGCATTGTCGCGATGTCTAAAGAATTTGAAGCACTTGCTTGCGCAAGACCTGAAACAGTGATTGAAAGCAAAGCTACTGAGAAGATTGAAGCCAAGAATTTCATGTTATTTTCCTTTCCATTTATGTATTTACCTCGTGATTGTCAGCCAGATTTCCCCTCCTGTCACTACTAAAGATGGAGTCGATTTTGTAGAGTCGAAATCAGTTTTGCGCATTGCAAAAATGCTGGTTTTAGGCGGTTTTTTTCTCTTAATTTGCGAGTCATTCGCCTGGTCTAAAGACAACGAAAACAAAGGTTTATTGACCGCTGAACAGATAAAAACCGAACTAACTTTGATCGAAAAACTTTTGGAGCAGCAGCACCCAAATTTTGGTTTCTATAAGTCAGCGACTGAGGTCAAAGACGCCTTTATCCGAGCTCGATCAGCAGCATCAGCGCCGCTTTCAGTTCAAAAATATTTCAACCTGGTCTACCCTTTGGTCGCACAGGTAAAAGACAGCCATACCTGTATCTTTGCGCCACGAAAAATCCGGCGAAATTCATTTCGTTATGATGGCGCCGCTTTCCCACTTTTGGTAACTTTTCATGAAGACGTCGCCGTCGTTAACAGAAAGCACAATCAGGTTGAAGTCGGGACGAAGATAATTGAAATCAACAGCCGCACTATCCCTGAGATCATCTCTGATTTGTCCGATTTCAGCTGCCATGACGGTAACAACATCAGCGCTACACTCAACCGTATGAACCAGAACTTTCCATTGATGTATCAGATGGCATATGGAAATCGGCTTTCATTTACTGTTTTGATGATTACCCCCGACGGTCGTGAAATTTCAAAGAGGATGCGCAACAGGCCTGTCAACGTCATGAGTTCCCTTTATGAGCCGTCAACTTGGCTGAAAGGTTTCATTAAAACTCGGTGGAAGAAGAAAGAGCAGACTTACTACATGAAAATTCGGTCTTTTTTGGTGGACAAAGATCGATTTGCGAGAAGCATGGAAAGGGTCTTCAAAGACGTTAGTGAGAAAAATGCAAAGCATCTGGTAATTGATTTGCGGGGGAACGGTGGAGGATGGGTCAGTAACGCTTCTTTGTTGTTGGCTTACTTGCTTAATCGGCGACACTATTTCCCGCATTATTTCCATGTGCCAAGCAAGAAGCTGAATGCATTAGCAACCGTTTTACCTAACAAGAAACTAGTCAAGAACGAGCGAGATGCTTTGAAGGAAGCAAACCATTTCATCGGTCGGATAAAGCGGTTTAGTGGAAGAAAGAGAGCCTACCCTCAAGGCCTGTACGCCTTAGCCCGTTCACAAGCATGGGGGAAAAAGTCTTTCAAAGGCGAACTTCATGTTCTCATAGACGGCGGTACTTATTCGGCCGCTTCGATGATGGCTGCGCAACTGAGATTAAACAGAAAGGTCACATTTTACGGCGATATTGCTGGCGGTGCTCCCAATCGCAATTGCTCTTCACCTCATCACGTCTATGTCCTACCCCACAGTGGGTTTCAGCTCCAAGTAGCCTGGAACTGTAACATTGAGAAGCTCAACCGAAGGCCTGGTGTCTTTAGGCCTGACTTCTTCTTCGTGGACGAGGCGCATGACAGCAGATGGAAAGATCGTTTACTTAAGTTGGTTTACAAAAAAATAGCAGGAAAGTGGTTCCCCCCTCTCCCGCTTGAAAAGCCACTTAAGCTTAAGTAAAATCTAGAACTTGCTAACCGCGTTAATGAAGAAGCCGTGTGCATCTGCATCTGTGTTTGTCAGATCATCGGTGAAACTAGCGAAGTTGTAACCGACGCCAACTTTAAAGTTATCTCCGAAGTGGCGGTAAACAGCAGCCAAGGCACCATAGCGAACAGTGTCACTTTCTTGCTCATAAAGCATTCTTGCTTCAATAACAGCATCCCAGTTCTTAACAACGTGCATGTCGGCTCTTAGAACACCGAGGTGAACAGTCGACTTGTAGAAGTCATTGCTGCTGCGTGAAGTGGTTCTTTCACCGACCTTCAAGCCGTATTTTGCGCCGACTGAGAACATCTCATTAATGTCATAGATAACATCGCCAGAGAAAATGTGACTGCGCTGTTTATAGTTCGCAGCAGCACCTGACGTGGCGTTCGTCGCAACGCTTGTTGGGAGGTCATAGTGACCAGTGTACTTAACGAGAGCATTAAGCTTGTCATTGTTGATCGGGCGATAAGCAAACCCAAGTGAAGCTTCAATGAACTCTGCATCTTCAAAAGAGCTCGTCACAGAAGATTCAGAAAAAGCCGCATTGATCTTTGCCTGTAAACGCCAATCCGGGTTCATCTTATAAGAAAGCGTGGCGCGACCAAGATAGGTGTCTCTTGTGTTTTTGGCAGAATCTTCTTCAAATCTCGCCTCAATCGCTGCTCCAACAGACAAGCCAGGAACGCCGTATCCAACTTCTCCTGTAACAGCTACACGCTCTAGTGCCGTGCCACCGACACCGTCAGATACATCTCCGTATTCACCGGAAGCACCAAAAGTCCAACGATCATTTGGTGTGTAAGTAACACCGTAAGCATGAGTTAAACCTGTCACTGAACTGCCGACGTGAGCAATGCGTTCTTCGCCGTAAACAGACAGAGCGTCGGTGTAGCGGGTTTTGCCACCAAATGTTACTGATCCACCAGACTTAGCCGTGCCAGAACCAGTGTTAGTGCGATCTGTCAGCTCATAGGCAAGATAGTATTCTGTTCTATCTGAATAGTGGTAGTCAGCAGACAAACGAGCACCCAATCCACCATCGCCTTCGGAAATCTCGCCGCCAATCGATAATTTCTCGGTGACTTTAACGTTACCACCAACACCGAAGCGATTGTTATCTTCGAGCGTACCTGATACCGCCGCAGTTAACTGACCAAAGGCATAAACCTCGTAGTCTTGACCGTGGTAGCGAACTTCACCACCGACATCCAAACGATCGCCACTAGTGTTTTCTACATAGCCGACACCGCCACCCACAGACCAGTTGTCAGAAACCTTCCAAACAACATCAAGGTTAGCGTCACTTCTGTCGCTGTTACTCGTTACGTCGCTTGTGTGGTCAAAGGCACCGCGAACCTCAATTCCTTCGGCTACTTGAACTGTGGCGCTGACGCCAAACTGGTCAATTTCATTCGCTGTGTACTGGCCAGGTGCAGCAAAACCAGCGTCACGATGTTGGTAGTAAGCTGTCAAAACGCCACCAATCTGGCTCACGCCTAGCTCTGCCAAGTCAGCTGCGGCTTCAATTCTGTAGCCAACAGCATCGTTAGAGAAAGGTGCGATGGCACCAGTACCTGAACCGTTGTTTGTTGGGCTGCTGAAGAAGCCACCGTCGCCTGAACCAACTTCGCCGTAACCTGGGCCCTTTGTTTGTGCAAACTCAGCCTTGATGTAAGTACCAGCGTTCATTCTGAGTGTGATGTCTGCACCCAGCAACTCACGATTGACCGTGCCTGATTGGTCAGTCATCGCACTGGCACCGATTTTAACAAAGTCGCCAATCCAAGCCTGGGCGCGACCACCATAGAACAGGCCGTCATCAATATCTGTCACCAACGGTGTGTATTCATAGTAAGTAAGCAACCAAGAAGGCTGGGTTCCCTGAAAGAGTACCACCCTGCACCAAGAAACCGTCATCGACTGTACTGGTTAGAGGTTGCGAAAGAATGATGCGGCCCTGGATATAGTCGATGTCGTAGTCTTCTCCGTAAACCAGGTTGCGCGAGTTAAGAACAATGTTTGAATTAGAATCCCTAACTTCAATTCTCAAGCGCTCGCCACCGATGCTAATATCTTGTTTTTGAAGGAAATAAACAGATCCGCCAGTTCCTCTAAAGACTTCTCTTTGGTGCGCTGTACCTGGCTCTGCCGCAAAAGCATCAACCTGGATACGTTGCTCACCGAACGAAGTTTGTGTTGGACTGCCGTAGTGTGCCTTTAGACCATAGAGACCACGGCTTACCTGAGCGAAATCTGTCTGAGTTAACTCAGTTTGATAGTTGCCCCACATGACATAAGAGTTGCCACGTTCAACCCGCACGAAGAACTTACCTTGTGTCGGTGCTAATTCTTCGGTTGTGCTGTCGTCACCGTAGACTGGGTAATAACGATCAGGATCCAAACGGCGCAGCAGTTGGCGTGTGTCTTTTTCGTCCAAATTGGACAGCAAGTCCCCGATTGAATCTTCACCGGTGTCAGCCATCGCTGTAATTAGATACTTGCCCTGCACTTTGCCCTTAAGGAAGAAGGCCAAACGCCCGTCGATGTAAACATCGTCATATTCGCCTTCCGCATCCAAAACCGTGCTGGCTGGTCCACTGACATCTGTTGTACCAATTGTTAAGTCGCCGAGACCAATGTAGAAAAAGTCGTTGTCTGGAACATAGAGATTGCGTTGGAATTCGATGCCCTTGCCGTCTCTATCGAGAATAGCAATGGTGACATTGTGCGATCCGGCAGGAACAATCTCGCGCAGTACAAATTCTCTACCACGGCTGACTGGAACCTCACGACCCATGACAAAAATATGGAAACCTTCGGGAACATCGCGTCCAGAAACCGTTACGGCTCCACCAGAAACTTCAATATTCTCAATTTCCAGGCTGTTTTTGTCGTAGCCGATTAAAGTCTCGACATCAAAAGCCGAAACATCATTGTCGAAACGTCCCAACTGACCTTTTGTGATCTTCAAACGCTTCGGTCTTGTTTCATCAAAGCGGCCATCACGACCATACATGCGAAGAACGTATTGAACTTCTGGATAGCGCTCACCAAAATCGCGACTTGGTATCCAATCAACGCGCTTGCCTGCTGTTACTGGAAGAACTTCGAGAGGCTTCTTTTGCGTTGAAGCGCCACTGCGGTGTTGCGCGACGCCGGAATCCACTGGGAAGATGCGAACTTCAGCGCGGCGGATCCATGCGCCATAATTCCAATAAGGCGTGAACACCACTGGACGCCAGCGAACACCGGCCTCTAAAGATCTTGCTTGCGCTTCCACATTGGCAACACGCTTCAGTTCTAAGCCGTCATAACTAAGATTGATATCCATTGCGTCCAAAGCAACGTCGACGGCTCTTTGATCATCCTCAGCCGTGGGTACCAAGAGTTGCGTTGGTGCACCGTTGCCATCGATGGCTTGACCATCAACTGTAATCTGGAAAGCTTGCCCGTTTGGAATAGGTTCGCCGTGGCCAGGTGCCGCGCGTTCTTGGTTCAGGCCAACAGGCTCCACGTTAACACGGCCACTATCGTGGAAACCGCCGTCAGCCAAACCTCCAACACCATCCAAACCGGGGATTCTCAACGCATTGCTCAAGATCTCGCCCGTTTTCGCTATGTCAGGAAAATCGAGCCATTTTGTTTGAGCCACCGCAGTTGTGCCAAGAGCCAGGCTTGCGCCCAAGATTGCGGTACCAAGAACGGATCTAATCGTGTTGCTGAATTTCATTTTGCTTCAACTATTCCAATTTTGCGAAGTAGCGCCGAACCCTCCTCATCAAGCTCACCCAAGATGAAATTCGCGCTTAAAATCAATTTCGAGATACCACAGCTTATCTAGGCAGAAATCTAAAATTTGATGGTAAAACGGAGTCGAAGCGATTCGCATAGTAAAAAAAATTTGCAAAATGCTTCATTTGAGTACCTAAAATTCGTATATTGCGAGAGTTATCGCCTTAGAATTCATGGGTGACTCGCAAAATTGATGTCATAGCTGTGAAATTGCGAATCTAGTATAGATTTAAAAATTCGACCGATTCGGATCTAGAAATAAGTATTCGCAATATTTTTTACTTACTCATTACTTAGATTATCTCAAAAATTGTTCTTATTAAGTAACGAATCTAAACAGCCAATATTTCCATTATGCAAATTTGGCTCTCAATTACTTACATTCCCCAAATCAAGCTTCCATTAGAAAGACAAAGGCTTTAACCTCAGCCTCTAACAACTCATAATGCGCTGCAACAACCAAGCACGCCTATCATCCCCAACCTTGTTCGAATGCCTGTGAAACTTCCCCATTTTAGGCCACCTCTCCCCATCGACGGTTACCTAGGCCAAGTCGAGTCGATTCTAGCAGAGAGAAGTAATCTGATTGTGGAGGCAGAACCCGGCAGCGGGAAAACAACTCGAGTCCCCTTAGCCCTACTTGACCTTGCAAAAGCGGCGCAAAAGAAGATCATTTTGCTCGGCCCTAGGCGTGTCACTGTTCGCGCAGCAGCAAACAGATTAGCAGAGCAACTCGGTGAAAAAATTGGCGAAACAGTTGGTTACAGAATTCGAGGTGAATCTAAAACCAGCCGCAAGAACCTTATAGAAGTCATGACCGAAGGCCTTTTTGTGAGAAAATTGGTCAATGATCCGGAATTAACTGACTGTTACGCCGTCATTTTTGACGAAGTTCATGAAAGGAGCCTCGACGGAGACCTCGGCTTAACGCTCTGCCATGATATCCAGCAGGCATTGCGTCCCGACCTTCGAATGATTGCTATGTCGGCAACCCTCAGGGGCTTAGCGTTAGAACCACTCCTCCCAGATGCAAAAAAACTCACAGTTCCAGGGAAAACCCACCCACTTGAACTTCGTTGGACCCAAAGCGACAATCCCTTTTTGGATTTTTCAACGCTTCCAAACCACATTCACTTAGTAATTAATCAGACGGAAGGGGATATTCTGGTCTTTTTGCCAGGGGAGGCTGAAATCCGGCGGGTAGAAAGAGATCTACAACAGAATCAAGCCAAGGGTATTCTAGTAGCACCGCTTTATGGCTCTCAATCCTCCAAGGATCAGCAAATTGCTTTGGCTCCTTCTCGTGATGGGCGTCGCAAAATCATCCTGACAACAAACATTGCAGAATCGTCACTTACCGTACCAGGAGTTCGCACAGTGATAGACACGGGCTTGGAACGGCGCCCTTCTTTTGATTTAGCGCTGAATGCCACGGCCCTAACCACCGCCCCTATTTCGCAAGCTTCGGCCGACCAAAGAGCTGGACGCGCCGCCAGATTAGGGCCGGGCCTATGTTATCGATTATGGTCTGAACGCAGCCACCGATCGCGGGAGCGCCAGCGGCCACCTGAAATTGAAAACAGCGACCTTTCATCCTTAGCACTAAGCTTAGCGGGATTGGGTGTTGGCAATGCTGAACAGCTTAACTGGTTAACACCGCCGCCAAAGACAGCTTTCGATCTTGCATGGAAGGAATTGGAAAGCCTTCGTATTGTTCAAGAGGGTCGTATTACTACCTTCGGACAACAAGCCCTTCGCTTTGGCACAAACCCTCGCCTGGCCTCTCTTCTCATCAGAGGAAAAGAACAAGGTGCAATATCTGAAGCGGCTGTTGTTGCTACTCTGCTCGATGACCCAACCCTGCTCGCTGATCGAAGAGAAATAGAGCTCAAGCATCAAAGCGACGCTTTGCTAGGACAAACAACCGGCAATGCTATCAATCGAGGGAAAGTCGCTAACTCGAAGCGAACGTTATTGAATTATATCAATATATTAGATGGAATATTATCTACTGTAGACTTGCAAATTATGGCCAGTTTATTGGCGCAGGCATTCCCTAGTTTGGTAGCGCAAGCGCGACCGAACCAACCGGGGTCTTTTCTTCTTGCGAACGGGACCGGTGCGGAAATTGACGCAGAGCACCCTCTGTCGACAGCGCAATATCTAACCGTGGGAAGTCTGGTAAAAACAAAGACTGGTAAAGTAAGAATAAGTCTTGCAACCGAGCTTCCCCATTCTGCAATCACAGAATTGTTTGGTGAAGAAATTTACACAGAAGAAAACCTTGGTTTCAATCAAGAAACCTCTGAATTCGTTGCGCAATCATTGACTAAATTCGGAAGCTTAACGTTAAAGAAACAAAGAATAAGCAAGCTGACTCAAGACCAAATTTTTTCTATTATAAAGAGATTTTCTGTAAACTCGAATTTAGATTTCTTGCCATGGAGTAAGAGCGCAGAGGAATTGCTTAACCGCCTAGAGTTTCTCCACTCAAAGGCACCTGAACTCTGGCCAAGTTTTACTCGAGAATCTCTTACTGCCAACCTCTCTGACTGGCTACCTCCCTACTTGGTTGGTGTCCAAAAGTTTCGGGATCTAACTAAGCTCAACCTCGAACAAATTTTCCTAGATCAATTGTCGTGGGAACAAAAGGAGCAGTTGGAAAAGTCAGCTCCGCAAGCAATCAAAATTCCAACCGGTGAAAACCGACGGATCGACTACAGCGGTGAACAACCAACACTTTCCTGCAGAATCCAAGAACTATTTGGCATGGTTGCAAGCCCGCGCATCGGCCCACAACAAAAGCCAATACTAATCCAACTTCTTTCGCCAGCCCAACGACCCGTGCAAACTACACAGGATCTAAGGAGTTTCTGGGAGACCACCTACAAACAAGTGAAGGCAGAATTGAAGGGCCGATACCCCAAGCATTTCTGGCCAGATGATCCACTAACTGCCGAAGCCACATCACGGGCAAAACCTAGAAAAAGGTAGCCTTAGAGCAAAAAGTCTCTCATGTACTGAGCGTAGATACTGGCACCTTCGACTGGAGCCATGTGTTTTAGTTTTGGTACGATAATAGAACGTCCATCTGGCACTTCATTTGCTATCATTTCCGCCATTGCAGGCGTCGAGTTTTGATCGAACTCCGATGTAATCGCCAGCGTTGGAACTTCGATCGATTTTAGCTTGCCGTTGACCTGGTGGCCTTCGTTCACAAAGATGGAATAGGCCGCGAGAAACGCATTGGGTTCGTTATCGTTCAGTCTTCGCTTTGTGGCGTCAATTACGTCCGGCTCAGCTTCTTGAAATTCCGGTGTAAACCAACGTTCAATAGCCGCATCAATAATCGATTGGGGGCCCTCTTCTCTTGCGCGTTGCAACCGTTCATTGATGGCTGCTTGAGTAGCCTCTGGACGTTTGTAATTCGCGTTCATAATGACGAGATTGGACAAAGCCTTGGGTTTGCCAATGCCGTAAGCCATCGCCAAGAGGCCGCCCATAGAGAAACCGGCGAAAGTTAATTCATCCAAGCTCAATTCGTCAATCAAGCTCTCAAGCTGGTCCACCAGTGCGGGCAAAGTTAGGCTTTCCGGCTCCTTTGGCGAACGTCCGTGGCAAAGCATATCATAGCGCAGTATCGAAAACTCAGAGCCCAACGAAGGAATCAAGCGGTCCCAAATAGTCAGATCCAGCCCGACACCATGGACCAAGACAAGCC
>CAJQQJ010000212.1 GCA_905480445.1 uncultured Alphaproteobacteria bacterium
CAACAACCCTGCCGATGCAGCTAGCGACACGACTGGCAATTTCGATATCATTGAGCACGTCTGGATCGAGATGTCTGATGGCGTCCGGTTGTCTGCTAAAATTTGGCTACCTCGTTCTGCGGCACAAGAAGCTGTTCCTGCCATATTGGAATTCATCCCTTACCGCAAACGCGATGCTGTGGCCGTCCGCGATCACCGTAATCATGCCTGGTTTGCTGCGCGAGGTTATGCCTGCGTCCGCCCAGACATGCGCGGCCACGGTGACTCCGAAGGCATTATGCTAGATGAATATCTGCCGCGTGAACAGCAAGACGCTGTGGAAGTCGTCGAATGGATTTCTCGTCAGGATTGGAGCTCTGGTTCTGTTGGAATGACGGGCCTCTCATGGGGCGGTATCGTGAGCCTACAAACAGCGACACATCAACCACCGGCGCTGAAGGCCATCATCCCGGTCGGCGCTTCAGTTGATCGCTATTATGACGATGGCGCTTATCTTGTTGGCGGTTATCCAGGGCAAGGTCTTGGTTGGGGTGGTGTCATGTTCGGCTATTGTATCCGGCCTCCAGATCCGGCTGTTGTGGGTGAAAAATGGCGAGACATGTGGATGGAGCGTCTGGAGCAAACACCGATGTTTGCTGAAAAATGGTTACGCCATCAACTTCGCGACGAAACCTGGACTCAAGGATCGGTTTGCGAGCATTATCAAAAAATCAACACACCAGTATTCGGCGTCAGTGGTTGGAATGACTGTTGGCCCAATACGATGATCCGGTTACTGGAAAACATCTCCGCTCCTTGTAGAGTAGTATCAGGCCCTTGGGGGCATGTTTATCCCAACCTTGGTGGACCAGGGCCAAAGATTGGATTCCTACAGCTGTCATTGCAATGGTGGGACCATTGGCTCAAAGGTATTGAGAATGGTGTCATGGATGAACCAGCCTTTCTCGCTTTCATACAAGATAGTCACGAACCGGATCCAAATCCAACTGAGCGCCCAGGGCGCTGGGTTGGAGAAGCAGGGTGGCCGTCGCCTAGGGTTAAGACAAAAGCGATTTGGCTAGGTGATGCAACGCTTGCTTACGAACCAGGTAAACCAGGAACTCTAACGACGATTAGCTCGCTAGTCTCAACAGGCCTAACGAGTGGTGAGTATATGCCGATTTCTGGGGTTGCAGAATTGCCTCAGGATCAGCGCGCTGACGATGCTAAATCTCTTTGTTTCGACGGTGCAATTTTGGATGAACCGCTTGAGATTCTTGGGACGCCGTTGTTTCATTTGAAAGTGGCAAGCGACAAAGACTGCGGGCTGGTCGCTGCTCGGCTCTGTGATGTGGCTCCCGATGGAGCATCGACACTGATTAGCTACGGTATTACCAATCTGAAAATGCGTACTGGTCGAGAACAAGTTGCCGAAGTAGTGCCCGGAGATATGATGGATATGACAGTCCGTTTGAACGATACGGGGTGGCGACTGCTACCTGGCCACCGATTGCGATTGGCTTTGTCTACACAGATGTGGCCAATGGCGTGGCCTGTTGCAGAAGCGGCGACGCTTTCCTTTGATGAGGCTCTCACACGGCTGGATTTGCCGGTCAGAACTTCTGAACCAGGCAGCGAAATGGCAGCGCCATTTGAGGCAGCTGAAGCCGCGCCAGAACCGCCCCACAAAGTACTAAGAGAGCCTTCAGGAGCTCGGATGATCAACAATGACATAGAGACAGGTGACATCGTTTACGATGTGAACTCTGATAGTGGCGAGCTGAAGTTTGAAGACACGGACCTTGCCTATGGCAGCACGAACGCGCAACGTTATGTCATCAATGAAGCAAGTCCGCTGTCCGCTCGGGCCGAATACCGGGCTGATTTTACGTTTGAGCGTGATGATTGGCGCGTGCGCACTGAAAGTGAACTGATTGTCACTTGTGATGAAAATAATTTCATTCTGGCTGGATCGATCGCCGGAATTGAAGATGGGTCTGAGGTTTTTACACGCAAATGGGACGTGAAGATTCCGAGGACTGTTTATTAAATGAAGAACCTGAACCAAACAAACTAACCAAATTGACTAAACCAAACCTTAAGGGAGAAGACCATGACAAAATCGAATATTCAATGGACAAAAGTGGGGCTTGATAGGCGCCGGTTTCTACAAGGAACAGCGGCTGTTGGCCTGGCGTCAGCAGCGGGAACAATGATGCCACGCGAAGCCTGGGCTGAAGGCTCAACGCTGAAAGCACGCACCTACGCTGATATGCGGTCTCTCGATCCTGCATTCTCACAAGGTGTGGTCGATGAAGAAATTCAGGCACCGATCTATAACAAATTGGTCCAGTACACACCTGGTTCTGAATGGGGCTGGCAATTAGATGCTGCTGCATCAGTTGAGCAAGCGGATGATACTCATATCAATTTCGCTCTGAGAGACGACATGGGTTTCACCAACGGCTTTGGGGCTATGACTGCTGAGGACGTGAAGTTCTCTTTTGAGCGTATTATCGATCCGGCTTTGGAATCTACTAACAAGCCAGACTGGGGTCCTTTGGACCACGTCGAAGTGACAGGTGAGCGAACAGGAACAATCGTTCTCAAGAACGCTTTCCAACCGCTTTGGTCAATCACATTGCCTTACATCACCGGTAACATCGTTTCAAAGAATGCATTCGAGTCTGTCGGCGGTAAAATCTCGACATCACCCGTCGCGACTTCCGGTCCTTACATGCATAAATCTTGGGAGCCAAAGCAGAAGACTACTTTGGTTCGTAATCCTGATTGGCAAGGTGATGCGGCTGCTTTTGATGAAATTCAAATCTTCCACATCGACGATGAAAAGTCGGCTGAGATCGCTTTTGAGGCGGGTCAACTTGATTTCACACGCGTTAGTCTTGCATCGATTGAGCGACTTAAATCCAACCCACCTGCAAACTCCAGCGTCGCTGAGTTTCCTTCGCTCTATTACGTTTGGGTCGGCATGAATCTCAACAATCCAAAGCTTGGTAACATCAAGCTAAGGCAGGCTATTCAGCACGTAATCGATGTGCCTTCAATCATGGCGGCTTCCTACTTTGGTTCAGCTGAACCATCGACTGGTATCATCGCACCTGGTCTGTCTGGTCATCGCGAAGAAAGCATGACTGGTGTTGCTGCCAATATGGAGAAAGCCAAGCAGTTGCTGGCTGAATCTGGTGAAACCAATGTTTCGTTGGCAATCGACATTTTGAACAAGTCTGCAAACGTTACAACTGCGCAGATCATTCAGGCGAACCTGGCATCTATTGGTATTACGTTGGAAGTTAGATTGCATGAAGGGGCGACCTTCTGGAATCTTGGCGGCAGTGAAGATCTTGAGCTTGTGCTCAACCGTTACTCAATGACGCCAGACCCATACTATGCAACGTCCTGGTTCATCAGTGAGCAGGCGGGTGTTTGGAACTGGGAGAACCATGCCAATGAAGAGTTCGATGCTCTGCATTTAGCTGGTCAAGCAGAGTCAGATCCTGCAAAACGCGATGCCATCTATCGTCGTGCACAGGACATCATGGAAGAGAGTGGAGCCTACAAGTTCCTCACTCATGAAGCGACGCCTAACATTTACAGAAACTCGGTCAAGCCAGCCTTCCGTCCGGATGGTCTGCCTCTTTATCGCTATTTCTCTAAAGCCTAACTGCTAGCTAACAGAGGGAGTGCCTCGTGCGCTCCCTTTGACCTTTTTTGATCTTTTCCACTAACAACTTTCTGAAGGGCCGGGGTTATGCTCGCCTATATTGCCAGACGTCTTGGGCTTGCTGCCATAATTACAGTTTTGGCGGTTGCTCTGCTGTTTGTAATTATTCACCTCATTCCCGGTGATCCGGTCAGCACAATGCTTGGACCGAAAGCATCCCCTGAGTTGCGCGCAGCTTTAGAACAAAGAATGGGCCTGGATAGATCGCTGCCTGAGCAAATTGGATTGTTCTTTATTAATCTGTTACAGGGTGATTTGGGCACGGACGTGTTTTCCAACCGACCAGTTTCAGACATCGTTCTCGGCCAAGTGCATTTCACTCTAGCGCTAATTTTTGCCTCCATTGGATGGTCGGCGGTTCTGGGTATTATCCTTGGTTGCTTCTCAGCCGTTAATCGGAATTCTTTAGCGGATAGGCTGACAGGCATTCTCTCCGTGAGCATGATCGCTGTGCCAGCCTTTGTCGTCTCACTCTATTCGTTGTTAATCTTTGCAGTCCATTTGCGCTGGTTCCCAGCCATTGGTGCCGGTGACAGTGGTGATTGGGGAGACCATTTGTGGCACTTGGTTTTACCGAGTTTCGCAATCGGTTTGTCCTGGGTTGGGTATATCGCGCGTTTGGTGCGTGCCTCTATGTTGGAAATTCTAGGCGAAAACCACGTTCGTACTGCGCGGGCTTTTGGGCTGCCTGAAAACTGGATCACTTATCGCTACGCTTTGCGCCTTGCCATACTACCGACGGTGACCGTGATTGGCGTTGGTATGGGCTTCTTGTTATCGGCGGCGGTTTTCACCGAAATTGTCTTCTCCAGACCAGGTCTTGGCAAGCTGGTGATTGATTCAATCACGACGAGAAACTACCCGGTCGTCATGGGCTCGGTGCTTTTCAGTACGCTAATCTTCGTCGCCTCTACAGCACTTGCCGATATTGTTAACGCCTTCTTGGATCCCCGGATCTGGTCGAAGA
>CAJQQJ010000213.1 GCA_905480445.1 uncultured Alphaproteobacteria bacterium
AAAACCCAGAAATGGGGCGTGAAACCATGCCAAATTGGCTATATCCAACCCTAAAAGTTGCAAATAACTGATCCTACTGGAAATCCATCGCTAATTCGGTAATGTCAGACGGGAAAATAGGCCTTATACTGAGGTCTCTCCAATTCATTTCGAAAACACCTTGAGAGATCTCAGTAAGACTTGTCCCATCAGGCTTTCGGTAAGAGCAAGATAGACATAAGCGTTAGCTGTGATGATATGGGCTAATTGATTTTAATTATTCTGATTTTTTATGCAATGTTAGACCAGTTACGCCAAATCGCAATCTTCGCCAAAACTGTTGACCACGGATCTTTCAGATCTGCGGCTAAGGCGCTGCACCTATCTCCTTCGGTGGTAAGTCATCACGTGGCCCAGTTGGAAGAGAAGTTGGGGACCGCATTGCTCTATCGCTCTACCCGTAAACTGTCGCTCACCAGTGATGGCGAACGCCTGCTCGCTTCAGCTCATGATATGATCGCCGCAGCTGAAGCAGGTTTGCAATCGATCACCAATCAATCTGATCAACCCACCGGAGAATTGCGCATAACTGCGCCGGCCGTGATGGCACAGTCTCGACTGATTGACCAAATTGCAGCTTTTGCAAAAGAGTTTCCCAAAGTCCATCTCACCATCGATTTCTCTGACCAGCGCAGGGAAGTCATTAACGATGGCATTGACTTAGCCATACGCATGGGCTGGCTCAGCGATGGCGCGCTTAAGGCCCGCAAGCTCTACGATGTTGAACGCAAGCTGGTGGCCACGAAAGCTTGCTTAACTCAGTATCCCGCTCCCAAAAGGCCGACTGAGCTGGAAAGTTGGAACTGGTTGGATCTAACACCAGCACCGAAAAAGATAGAGTTTGAGAGCGCAACACAAGAGGCGGAATTGCTAAAACCCGACTACCGTATCAGTGTAAATGATGCCCATGCGCTCTATCGCTTGGCATTGGCAGGAACAGGTCTCGCTATCTTGCCTGAGTTTCTCGTTCAATCTGATCTTAAGTCCGGGGCGCTGCAGCCTGTGCTCCCAGATTGGAGCGTTAAACCCGTCGGCGTTTATGCCGTTTGGCCTCCCAATGCCCCCAAAGAAGGTTTGACAAAAAGATTCGTGAACTTTCTAGGACTAGCTGAGAAACAATAGAACAGCGTTCAACAACTTAACCGATCTTGTCGGAAGCCCATGTGGTGTCCCAACCCTGGGTATTAACACTGTGCGGCCTTTGAGATGGCTGCTAGACTAGCCGCCAGCTAATAAAGCGGCCGCAAGCCAATCATGATCACTGTGCAGGGATGTTAAAAATGTCAGAGTCTGAAACGAAGTTCCACCTAATTCCAGAAGCACCGACACCGGTTGGACCCTTCTGTCATGCCACAGAAAGAGATGGCTGGGTGACCTTGACTGGGCAGATGCCAACGGATCCTGACGATGACAATGCACCGCTGCCCGAAGGTGTTCAGGCCCAAACAACACGCGTGATGGAGAACCTGATCCTTGTACTCAAGGGATTGGGGATGGGCTTAGAAGACGTTGTCTCGGCTGGCATCTATTTAACAGAGTTCAAACGAGACTTTTACCCCATGAACGATATCTACATGGCCTATTTTCCAAAAGACCGACGCCCCGCACGTACTTGCATTGGTGTAACAGCCCTAGCCGTTGACGCCCTGGTCGAGATCGATTTCGTTGCGCGGAGGCCTGCGCCTTAAAAGTTCCGTTCCTAATGTGGTAGATGTGCCTTCCACCTAGTGATAGAAGCCGAACCTGTCGGCCTCTATCACTTTGTTGCTGTAAAGAGGACATGTGGTCTGATCATCATTCCTCTTTCTTGCTCAGAATGAAACGCTCCTATTTTCAGTGAGAATGCAGTTCCTCTACTGCTTGCATGCCCTTGTTGATCGTTTGCTGAAGCTCAGTCGTCATTTCACCGCTGTCAGTACAGGCCGGGCTGCTGGCTGAAGCCAATGCACAAAACTCGGCCTGGGTAGTTGGATCCGTTTGAAAGAAAGCATACTGGGCCCACGTCAACCGACATTGAGCGCTATTCCCTTCAGTGGCTTGACGTTCCCCTGTTGGGTATTCTGCACAAGTGGCCATACATTCATCCGTAGAGCCATACTGGCTGTTACAGGTAAGCTGGTCATTGTAACAGAGCTCCTTACAGGCATCCAGTGCCGTTGTTGTGAAATAGTCACCAAACGTTGACCCCTGACACATTTTTGATGTGTAAGGATGGGCATTACTGCAAAGGTCTTTGCGTTGGATACCATCAGACTCTGAGGTCCCATTTCTGCGATGAGCCATCAAATAGAATTCTTGGCGGCAGTTCGCGCTATCACCACTCATTTCCCAAGCCTGTCCAGCGCCAGCGAAATTGGCGCAAGCATTCATACAGGCAGGGCTTGGTTCGAAGGTGAAATCTTTCCTGACAATCTTACCATTATGTGAAGTACCACCCCATTGAGCGATAGCTGAACATTCGCCTTCGTTAATGCGGTCAAAGTAAAAGACACAATAAGCAAGACAAGGGCTTCTATTGATGCAGACACCACCACCGCCAGGTGAGGCGTGAGGGCAATGCTTTTCTGGTCCCTCTTCGCCCTTCGCTAGAATAGCGTGTGTCGTTCGACATTGAACACTATCGCCAGACTCAGCACCGTCTTTAGCATCATCAGGAAATGTCTTACAGGTTTCCATGCATTGATCACGGTTGTCATAGATCGCAATTCTCTCGTTGTAATTTTCTTGATTATCAACCGAGCAAGCACCGGGATCTCGCCCCTCTCCTAACACCATGTCACAGTAGTAGGCACAAGTGGCATTATCTTCCAAAGATGTGGATTCCGCGGTGACAGTTTCGATGATTGTTTGAACTTTATCATCAATGGCGGTGACTGTAGCCGTTACTGTGTCATCGCTCTCGTTGGCACAGCTGTAACTCGAAAATAGAGACAACAGCATAACCACGGCTGCTGCACTAAAAGCACCTTTTCTAGTGGGATTGAACCTGATCAACTTAACCTCCTGAGTTTTGTCCTACCCGGAAGCTATTGTGAAAAAGGAAGGGATCAACCTGCCAAATATGCTAGGTTCAAGCCGATTGACGGATGACTTCCTGTTGTGCGAGCTTATCTTTTATTCGCTCCGACTCTCGACCCGCCAAATGATCCAGAGCGCGGCGAGGCCGCTAAGCACCCAAATGACAATCCAGATGCTCGCAGGGATCCAGGTTTTATTGGCCATTGAGACTGCATCATTGTGGCCGTCGATTTTGAACAGCAGCCAAGCGGAAGCAATTCCTGATGCAATCAAGTAGAGCCCGATCAACTGTAAGCAAAAACGCGCAATCGCCGACTCTGCAAA
>CAJQQJ010000214.1 GCA_905480445.1 uncultured Alphaproteobacteria bacterium
GTGCGATGGTCTTCGTTCTTCCGCTGTTTTTGATCTTTGGTGATCTGACCCTAACTTCCTTTGAGTTGGGTAAAGCAGAGTTGGCTATCGCAATCTTTGCTGCCGCTGGTGTGATTGAGTCCATTCTGTTTTTCTATCTCATCCGTGATACCGGAGGCGTGTTGGTCTCCTTTGGATCGTTTGTTTCTCTTTTTGCCGGTGTTGCCTGGGGCATCATTCTTTTCTCCGAAAGCTACGGAGCAACGGTTTGGTTGGCCGTTGCTGTTCTGGCTGTAGCGCTCTTCCTCGCGGCAGCAGATAGAAGCCACAAAGTTGATGAAAATTGACGATGGCTCCAATAAAAATTCGATCTTTTACGGATTGAATAGAAATTCAAGAACTTGCTCCGGTTTTCGTAGAAGATAGGCATTGACGATGTTGACAGGTACAGCAAGATAGGTTCTCAGGTTTTTAAAAAGAGTTCTCTGTTATGGCTTCATCTATCACACGACCTCAACCGTCGATCTCCCCCTCTTCATTTAGTGGCTACAGCCAATCCAAACCAGCTGAGATTGATCGCGAGATTGCTGAGGTTGGACCAGGCACCGTTTGTGGTGAGTACCTCCGTCGTTTCTGGCACCCGGTCTTCATGACATCCGATCTGGATGAAATGCCTAAAGCGATTAAGATCTTGGGCGAGGAGCTGGTACTGTTTCGTTACGGCGACAAAACCAAAATCGGACTGGTGCATAAATACTGCCCGCACCGTCGTGCCTCGCTGGAGTATGGTAAGTGCGAGGCCAATGGTATCCGTTGCTGCTATCATGGTTGGCTCTTTGCACCCGATGGTGAGATCCTGGAAACGCCGGGCGAGGACAATGATGCAAAAGCCGCCAATCATCTCCGCGCTACCAAGCGCCTCGGGGCCTATCCAGTCATCGAGTACAAGGGTTTGATCTTTGCCTACATGGGGCCACCAGAGCTGGTTCCTGAGTTCCCGATTTACGATACCTTCGAGATCGACGGCATGAAGATGAGTCCCTACAAGGCACCATATAAATGCAACTGGATCCAGGTTTTAGACGCCATTATGGACCCGGTACACACGTCATTTCTCCATAGCCAAAACTCGCACCCGCAGTTCTCGGATGGTATGTGCGAGTTGGGAGAGCTTAAATTCTATGAACGCCATGAAAACCATTTCCTCGGTTCATCAACCCGTCGTGTAGATGACAATGCCTGGGTGCGATTGAACGAGCTGATCTTGCCGAATTTCACCCAAGCGGGATCTGCCTATATGGCAGATGGTACTAAGCAGCATTACTTTGGCCGCTCAGCCTTTACGCGCTGGGTCGTGCCTGTTGATGATGAGAACTCTATCGCTTTCGCCTGGGCAAACTTTGGCGAGCGTGGTGATCCGCATGAGTATGACAATCAAGATGGCTATGAGATGATTGAACAAGGCGAAGTTCTAGAGCGATCTGATCTCGAGCGTCAAAAGTTCCCTGCAGATTCAGAAGCCGTTGAAGGCATGGGTGCGATCTCTACCCACAAGGGTGAAAATCTCATGCCGTCGGATCGTGGTGTTACGATTTATCGCCAACGTATTCGCCGTCAAATTCGGGAGCTTGGAAAGGGGCAAGAGCCGCCGCAACCTTTGTCCATTGATGGTATGACGGTGCGGACCTATGGTCAGGACACGGTTCTCCATATGCCTAAAAAAGAAGGTCCAGCCGACCGTAAGTACCTGGCAACAATTGGGGAGAAAGTCATGGCGATGGAATTTGAGCATGAAGGCAAGGACGATGCAGCGCGCGATGCCAGCATTATCGCTGAACTTAAAAACATCGAAGCAGAAGGCTGAGCCATAATACCTTACTTCCCCGGAAGGAAGAAATTCTGGTCCGGGGTCTCCAGCCCGTTTGAGCTCAATCGGTGAAAGATCCCGGATCTCACTTCGTTCGGAAGTGTGATGATTTAGAAAGAAACTAAGAATGACAAAAGTACACGTCAAAAACAATCGCTGGGCTGCTGGCTCTTTCCCTAACACGCCTGAAGGCGAAGAGGTCTTCACCATCACAGAAGAGCGCTTCAACACAGCCATGGCTTTGTTCAACGACGTGAATGGAAAGCTGTCGACCTTCATTGATTGGGACACCGACAATTGGGACAGCTCTATGGCCGAGGCGGAAGTACTGCTGACCTGGAACATGCCAATGGAGAACCTCAAGCAAGTCGCACCCAAACTCAAATGGATCCATTGCATTGGTGCTGGCGTTGAACACATGCTGCCGCTGGACTGGTTGCCGGATGATGTTGTTCTGACCAACAATAAAGGTGTTCATGCGGCCAAGGCTGGCGAGTTCGGTTTGATGGCTGTTTTGATGCTGCATTCGCACATGCCACAGCTGGTGACCAACCAGCAGAAACGCATTTACAACTCACTCTATGCAGCACCAATTGCAGGTAAGACTTTAGTCGTCGTCGGCACAGGTTCTCTTGGCGGTGCAGCGGCCAAAAAAGTTCAACAACTCGGCGCTCACGTCATCGGCGTCAACCGACATGGGAAACCGGTTGATGGCTGTGACGAAGTCGTGACCACGGCTCAGTTGGATGAGGTTTTACCACGCGCAGACTATTTGCTTTGCGCTGCTCCCGACACGCCCGAAACCAGAGGCCTGATTGATCGCAGGCGCCTCAATCTGATGAAACCAACAGCGGGTGTTATCAACATAGGCCGCGAGTCGATCATGGATTACGATGCGCTTTGTGATAAGTTGGAGGAGGGCTCTTTGGCCGCCGCGATACTGGATGT
>CAJQQJ010000215.1 GCA_905480445.1 uncultured Alphaproteobacteria bacterium
CCAAAGGTGGACGTGACAGCGACGGTATTTGGGCAGAACATTGGTATCATTCGGTAGAAGAATCGACAGGTTTTGGAGCACCTAAACCCGCGACCGATAAACTGCAAAATCCAGAACTCGAGAAGTTGGCAGAGCTTTCTCTGCCCGCTTATGAACGAATGGCGCAGTATCGATTGATTCCGGAGTAATCAGTCCATAAGATTAACTGGACGTTTCAACAATCCAGTCGACGATGTTTTCTTCAACCACCTCGCCACTTTGCAAGTCGGTCAGCTTTTGAATTCGATCGGCGCGATAAGTCCGGCAGGAGATTTGGCTCTTGGAGAAAGTGTCTAGATTGACAACACCAGATCTTTCAACAACCGCATAGACCGCTATTTCCTTCTCGGAAACTTTGCCTTTAAGATCTTTGTAAGTAATTTGGAAACGACGAGCGAGCGAGCCTGAAACAAGCTTTCCGCCAACCAGGTCATTTGCCTGAGCTGTCTGGTCGTCATCATCTTCGTCGACACTGGCCTCAGGAATTTTCTTCCCCCCACCAGAAGCGATTTCTTGTTCCAATTCGTTGTAGGCTCTCTGCCAACGAACAGCATTGGCATAGGCGTCTGAGGCTTCTTCACGGGCTTGCAAAAGATCTCGGCGCATATCACCGACGGAACTACCACCCATATCAGAGGCTGTTAACCCTCTGCCAAACAGCATCCAAAGCGCAGATAGAACTGCAATTGAACTGCCCACCAAGATTGTAATTGAATTGAGGCCGACACCCAAGACGATGGCTACAATTCCACAAGCAGAAAGTATAAACAGGCTACCGCCCAACAGCCGACGAAGAAAATGTCCGCCTGCCTTATTGGTTGTTTGCCAAACTGCAAAAGAAGAGAAGAAACCAATCAAGCTGGCACAGAGAAGAAAAAGAACCGGCATTGGTCTTTCGAACAGAACAAAACAAGCGACACCGATTGTGGTCAAAAGCAGTAGCAGCGATAAAGGTCGGCTGCCAACTGTGGAGTGATGTACTTTAACGTCTTCTGACATCTGCCGTCCCCCTATTTAGTTTGATAATTGGAGAGCCGCAGCTCAATACGTCGATTGATTGCCTTAGCTTTGCTAGTATCTCTTTTGTCTCTTGGCTGGAATTCAGCGAAGGCTACCGCAGAGAGATTGCCGGACTTAACACCGTATGAGACCAAAGCATCAACAACGGCGATTGCACGTCCGGAAGCTAAATACCAGTTCGACGGATACTGCTCGTTGGAAATAGGGTCACTGTCTGTATGTCCATCAACTTGCAGAATCCAATTCTTTTCGCCTTTCATTACTTTCTTAATAACACCAGCTAGAACAGATAGAACGGCTTTACCATCATCGGACAACTCGGCTGACCCCTTCTCGAACAACACCCTGTTGCCAAGAACGGCTCGACCATTCACAAGCGCAACGTCCCGCGAAACTTCATCCAACTCCTTCATCAGCTTATCGTGTTTAGCATTTTCTGAGCGCACAACTATGCTTTCGGCTACAGGAGTTGTGACGGTTGGTTCAACGGGTTTATTCAATTGAGATTGCAAAGTTTCAATCTGGCCACGCAATTGCATATTGTGGGAGCTTGCCGCTTCGAGGGCTCCCCTTGCTTGATTCTCCACCATCGTCAGTCTTGCGGCCTCTGCTTCTGCCGCTTTCAAGTCAAGTTCAAGAGAAAGTTTGGCTCTTCTAACGGATTCTAGTTCTAACATTAGCTGTTGGTCAGGATTTTTCTCTGTTTGCTGTCGAAGCAAGTTCTGTAACTCGTCAACTTCAGTTCGAGATTGATTGGCTGCATGTTTGGCTTTTGCCAAATCCTCTTGAAACCGCTCTTGTTCTTTATCGCGGTCGGCTAGTGTTGCCTTGAGTGAAAGGATTTGGTTTTTTAACTGCCCCAGTTCTTCAGTATCAACGTCGACCGTGCTCTCATTATCTGACATCGAAGACAACAACTCCGCCCTTGCTGTTCTCAATGCCGCTATTTCAGATTTAAACTTTTGATTCTGCTCTTCGACTCTTTGCAAATGCAACTGCGCTTCGCTGGCCGCCGCTGGTTCCAATTGAGCGTCGGTCGCGCCAGACGCTAACTGGGCGGCTACCTTTTGTCTTAGACTGTTAATCGTTTCCAAAGCTCTTTTTGAATCAGTCGCGGCCGCTTCACCTGTTCTGGCTAGCTCTGCTTGCAGATCAACCTGCGCCGCTTTTAGCTGCTCGACCTCCTTAGACCGATTATCCAGTTCACCTTTCAAGTGGGCTTGACGACGTTCCAGCTCCTGCACAACAGGGAACAATCGCCCGCAATCCTGAGCCCCCTCTGTTTCATAACTGCTGGTCAAGCCTTTGGATCGATAAGAGTTGTCTAGCAGAGCATCAAACCAAGTTTTCTCTCCTTGGCCACAAGAGGCAATTAAATCAGCGAGTTCATCATCACTCATTTGCGATTGCGCAACGCTAAATGTCGTTGAAGCAAACAGAAGTAAGCCACAAATTAAGCTTGTAAATGCTTTGGAAACCAGCGGTGTCAGTGTTCTTTTCATTTCGTCCTATTTTAGCTCAACAGTGAACAAATTTCCTTCTGGAAATCAGTCACCAGTTTACAAAATGGACGCCCTCTTGGCGACATCTTATTCTTCCCTATCAGACTAAATGGGATTTATTTAAGGCACTTAACCGCCTAGAAGGAGTCTGCATCTCCAAAATCACGCCGTGGACACAAAACCAAGATGATCGACCAGGAAACTATTGAAGTAGCGGCACAACGCATAGCGCCCTTTATTCACCGTACACCCACAATCGAACATAGGCTTAACAATAGCACCGGCGCTAAAGTTCTTCTGAAACTAGAACTCATGCAAAAGAGTGGTTCCTT
>CAJQQJ010000216.1 GCA_905480445.1 uncultured Alphaproteobacteria bacterium
CAAAGAACAAAAGCTATGATTAACATCAAGGATACAGCGAGGTAATAGCCGTTTACAGCCCCACGTGTGAGCGTTTCAAGGCCAGAAATTCCGCGTGTGCCCCCAGTCAAATCAGGTCTGATGACCTGAACCAGTTGATACATCAACTCCATGAAAGCCAGCGTCACTAAGGCGAAGTAGCTGCCCTTGATCCTAAGTGCGGGCAAGAAGAAAAGCGTGCCGCCAATCATCGTCACAACCACTGCCACGGGGATTGAAATCGCCACGGGCACACCAAACCGGTAGGATAGGATCGCGGTTGTGTAAGCGCCTATACCAACAAGAAAGGGATGACCGAAGGAAATATAACCTGTCCGCCCAGAAAGAAAATCCCAGCTCATAGCGAAGATCGCCAAGTAACAAGCCTGAATGAGTGTTCGAAGGTTTCCTTTGGAAAACCCAAGGGCGGAAATAATTTGCGGTAACAACAGCATACCGGCAATGAAAATAGCCCAGATCAGAAGAGGTCGTAGAATCGCTTTACTCATCATCAAAGCTCCTCCCTGCCGAAGAGGCCTCGTGGCCTGATGACCAACACTGCAATGATCAGCACCATCGTAAAGACACCGCGAAGCTCTGCTGCAACCAAAGTCGTCGTGATAATCTCCATGAAACCAATGATGTGGGCTACAATTAGAGTACCGATGATCGACCCGATTCCACCTACAATAACGATGGCGACTGCGATAATCAGCGGTGCGACCCACATTGACGGACTAAGCTGAGTATAAGATGCAAAAAACACACCGGCTGCCGCACCAAGCGCGCCAGAGATAACCCAGGTTGCAGCATTTACTTTATCCGGCTCAACACCGGAAATCGCCGCTCCTTTTTGGTCCATTGAGACAGCCTGCATCGCGCGGCCAATGTGAGTTTTACGAATAAACAGATAAAGCCCAATAATAAGTACCCAGCTGCCCATAGCAGCGGCAATATTGTTTGCAGTCACAGAGACTGTGCCGAACTGCCAAACACCGTCAACGATGGAATGAAGAATTTTCGAAGCGTCGCCAAAAACCAGGATGATGCCTGCTTGGATAACAACCGCCAAAATCAGCGTAGAAATCTCAATGGCAACATGGTCCCCTTTCAAGGGCTTCACCAGCAAACGGTATTTCAGAAAGCCAAACAAAGCGCCAACTAGAATAGCCAACAACACCCCAACGGGCTTCGGCATACTCAAAACCTGAGCTGTATAAAAGAAAGTGTAACCGCCAACCATTAAGGAAGCGCCATAGGCGAGGTTTAGAACCCGACCGACAGAGAAAATGAGTGTGAATCCGACCGCGATGAGCGCATAGAGACCGCTCAAAAGCATGCCTTGAATTAGAATTTGGAGCATAAAATAAATCTAAAAGAAGCCCTGAGACACAAACGGCCTCAGGGCAGTAAATATTACTTCTTAACCCAAGATGGGATGCCAAAGTCTTGCGTTTTGAATTTGTCAGGATAGACCACACCAGCTGTGCCATCTTCATTCCATTGGACCACAACCATCGACGGCGAACCATCGTCGTATGGTGCCGTGATATCAAAACGAACGTTGTGAGGATAAGTACGCTGTGTACGCTCTTCGACTTCACCTGGCTGCCAGAAAGCATAACGCAGCCACATCTCGCCGTCCTTCTCAAGAACGAGATCTTGCTTCAACATCGCATCAACCCATGAAGTGTTGTTGAAACCACCGGCTTCTTCCGCGGCGGCAAAAGCTTGCTTCAAACCGTGATAAGCATTGAAACCATTGAAGTGTGGGAACTTCGGACGTGTGTCATATTTGGCTTGGTATGTGTCAACTAAAGCCTGGCTGGCTGGGTCAAGTTCGAAACCAACTGATGGCACTGGTGAAAGTGTGGAAATACCTCCACCGGCACCGCCTGTATCTTCCCAGTATTCCTGGCCAAGAGCGGCAACGTTAACGCCAGTCATACCCATTGGCACTTGCAGCTTCACATACTGTGAAGAAACCACCTGAGAATTCACTGATGAAATCAAGTAGATGAAGTCAGCGCCAGATGCTTGTGCACGGCTAAAGAGCGGTGCGAAATCAACAGTTGCGATATCATAGACAATTGTTTCTTTTACTTCGATGCCAGCGACAGGAGCTAAAGCCTCGGCGACGAGACCATGAATGGCGCCACCAAATGCTGTGTCTTCCTGAAGGATAACAACTGATGTCCAACCCATTTGATCAACAAGAACATCTTTACCGAAGTCGATGTAGAGTGTTGCCAAAGCTTCATCAGAAGCGATGTTCATGAAGTATGGCTTGTAGTTTTCGTAATCATTGACCAAGTTGTCGATAATGCCAACGTAGGATGTCCATGTATCCAGTGTTGGAATTTGGTACTCGACCATACGAGGCAACCAACCGAGGGACACGTCATCGATAGAACCTGAGATGATGAAGTCGACTTCTTCTGATTCAGCGAGATATTCGTAGGCTTTGATGCCTTCTGTTGGATCTTCGCCTGTGTCAGCTGAAACGAGCTGAATGGTTTTTCCACCAAGAACACCACCGCCAGCATTAAGTTCTTCGATAGCAATCTCTGCGCCGCGTAGCGTGCTAAGGCCGGTATCGGATGAAAGCGAGCCGATAAAGCCCACCTTTACAGTATCCGCAAATGAGGCGGTCGCCACCAATGCGGTTGTGGCCAGCGCAACGGCGCCAGCAAAGACTTTAGTCTTGAATGTCATAATTTAATTCCTCCCTAGTTTGGTTGGGTACAGTAGGATTTTATTATTCTTATCACTGTATACAGTATTCAGTACACAAAACTGGACAATAATCAAGGGTAGGCTTAGTTTATTCTTTCTAGATTTAGCGAAGCAGCTAGGCTCGAGCACCTGGTCCGTAAGCTCAAAACATAGGCTCGTTCTGCTCAAACCGCTCAAGCCGGAGTGGTGAAACATCGAGACTCGGCATTTTGCCCAGGACAGTGTCTGCAACCACCTCACCGACTGAGGGCGCAAGTTTCAAACCATGGCCGGAAAAACCAGTTGCGAGGTAGAGACCTTCAACATTCGGCGCCCAACCAAGGATCGGATGCCAATCAGGTGTCACATCATAAGTACCGCTAACAGAACGCACAGGTTTAGCGTCCTGGAAATCTGGAAGACGTTCACTCAGTGATTTTTCGATGCGTTTCAAATGGGCTGCATCATCCTCTGCATCACTGTCGACAAGAGGTGGTACGACCGGCATTTCAGAAGGATAGGCCCCTGCCAAAAATTCCCGACCCATGTGGGGACGGATAGCGATATTGGAATTGCCATCTGTAATGCAGCAGCCAAGTTGGCAGCCTCCAGGCGGTTGTGCCAAATACATGGTGTCAATCCGTCTGGGCTCAACAGGCAAGTCGATGCCAAGTGGTTGGGTTAACTCTTTGCCCCAAGAACCGGTCACATCAATCACGATTGGTGCTTCAATCAAACCCTGGTCAGTTGCTAACCCAGAGACCCGTCCAGTATTGGTCTCAAT
The DNA here is from genome assembly GCA_905480445.1 of uncultured Alphaproteobacteria bacterium. GTDB lineage: Bacteria > Pseudomonadota > Alphaproteobacteria > UBA7985 > CAJQQZ01 > CAJQQZ01. The sequence continues at coordinate 3,518 of CAJQQJ010000216.1, forward strand.
CGCATCAACCTTCACACCAGTCATGACATTGACTGATTTTTCTTGTGCGGCGGATAACCAAGATAAAACAATCCGCGCAACGTCGATATAGCCACCGTTCGGATCCCATGCACCGCCAACCAAGCCTGCTGTATTGATACAAGGCTCAATTGCTTTGATCTGATCCGGATCAACAAAACTGGTATCAATGCCAAGGCTTCTTGCTAGGTCAACATTACGGTTGAGGGCCTCCAACTGCTTCTCAACAACGATGAGCAGATATCCCATTGGAAGATAGCCGGGATCACCATAGCCAACGAACTTGTCCCAGTTGGTAAAATACTCGTAGCCACGCATGGCCATTTCCAACATCAAAGGATTGGAGTAATGCAATCGGATCTGGCCAAAAGATCGCCCGGACATTCCACCGAGCGGGGAATACTGATCAACAACGACTATTGATTTATCGGTTCGCCGGGCGAGTTGATAAGCAATCGAGGCCCCCATCACCCCTGCACCGATGACGGCGATATCTGCTTGAGCTAGCTTTTCTCTCGTGGACATTGGACTTGCTCCTAACTATTCACGTCATGCCAGCGAAGCCTGGCATCTCTTACCAATCAAAGCTCTTGCGGTGGGAGATCCTGGCCTGAGCCAAGGTAGACGTAGTAGAACAGCCTAGCTCAAATCCAATTCTCCGTTCGGACCATGGATTACCGCATCCACTTCAATCTCAATCACCATACCTTCCTGAGTGAGACCGGCTTCGACACCAGCTGTAACAGGATCAATCCCCTTGAAAACTTCACCATGAGCACGAACAAAACCACCGCTGTCACGGGCCATGTTCACCACGAAAGACCGAGTTCTCACAACGTGCCGCATCTCGGCTCCAACCGCGTTTAAAGCTTCTTCAATACGCTTAAAAATATAGATTGACTGGGCATAAGAATCACCTGGCGCATGGAGCTTACCTGATGGTTCAACCGCCGTCGTGCCTGCAACATAAACAAAAGGACCAATACGTTTAGCACGTGAGTAAGCCGCAACAGTTTCTAATCGACCACCGGATTTGAATGTCTCGATAGTCATGAGCTTTAACCAGCCAGTCTTTGTCTGATCGCGTCAGCAGCGGCGTGAAGAGCACTCGTTTCTTCGGCTGTCAGTTTGAGTTGATCAATTGCAACCAGGCCGCTTTTACCCAAGTGACAAGAGACCCCAAGAACAAGACCGTTGATGCCGTACTCACCTTGCAACTCTACTGAGACAGGAACAGATCCGGTTCTGGCACCGCGTATATGATCGATCAATTCAATCGACGAATGTGCAGGCGCTAAGGTGGCAGAGCCAGTTTTCTTGAGAGCCACCACAGCACCGCCGCCGTGAATGGCTTTTTGTGCACAGTCTTGGATGACTTCGTCTGAAAGGAAGGCCGATACAGAACGGCCTTTGATTTTCGCGAGCGATGTAATCGGCACCATTTCATCGCCGTGAGAACCAAGCGTGATGGCCTCAACGTCGTTCGGGTAAACACCTGCAGCCTCGGCTAGCGCATTGCGAAAACGACTGCTGTCTAACGTGCCCGCCATGCCAAGGACACGCTCACGCGGAAATTCAGTTGCCGCTAGCATCTCAGTTGTCATTTCATCCAACGGATTTGTCACAACAATAACAATAGCATTCGGGGCGTGAATCTTGATAGCTTCAGCAGCAGATCTAATAACCCGACGATTGATCGAGATAAGATCAGCGCGTGTCATTCCTGGCGACCTGGCTTTGCCAGCAGTCACAACGACAACATCTGCATCGGCGACAAGAGCGAGATCCGTACCGCCATAAAGACGAGTCTTGCTTCTGGTGATGCCAGAGGCGTGCATCAGGTCCAAAGCCGTTGATTCAGCCATTCCTGGTACGATATCAATGAGCACAATCTCATCTGCCATGTCAGCGTTGGCAGCCAGATGTGCGATATTGCCACCCACTCCACCAGCACCGATGAGTGCAAGCTTGCTCAATCTACGAACATTGCGAGGGGTAGAAGATTTCGGAGCCACCCACTTAGGCGAACGCCGGGTCAGCCCGCGATACAAGGCCGTTCCACCATCTGTTTTGCGAACAGCTGGTTTTTCAATCGGCCCATCTACCAGTTTGATGCCACGGTTTTGTGCTGACTCTTTCGCAAGAGCGGTCACGATATCGCCGGGCAAGATCTCAAGCGTCAGACGCCCTTTGCGAAAGGCCTCCTCAATATGCTCAGAACCTATGACGCGGCGAGATGACATTATTCAGCTTTTCCGTCGACTGCTTCAATAGCTTTAGTTGCTGCGTCCATCGCAGCCTTTACCGAGTTCTCAGTACCGGAAATGAACAGACGACCAAATCGACCAACTGCGCGAACTTCAACGATATCGATCTCGGCAGACTTTTCAGCTTCATTTGCTGCAATGGATATGTAAGCCGCCGGTGCACATTCAAGAATTCCCAGTGTCTGCCCTGGAACCAGCAAAGCGCCTTTGCGCCATTTATTCAACAACTGGGCCTGGTAGGGCTCAACAGAGGTAATGATCTGGGACGACGCGACAGTCGGTTTAACCCGATCTGACATCGATGCACCAAGTTCTGCCAGTATGGCATCCCGGGCTGCAGATACTTCAGCATTTGATGGTGAGCGCAGGATAAAGAAACCGAATTCACGCTCAACAAGCTGAGACACAGCTTCGACTGAGCTGGCTTTTAAAGCGCGGTCAATCAGCGAGAATACACCATTGCCAGGTGCCATTTCTCCAATCAGGATCGTGTCACCAGACAAAGGTACGGATCCTTGAACGGTCGCGCCGTTATAGGCCGCAAACTTGGGCTGGAGATTATCAATTTGAACCAGGGCGCGAATTGTAATGCCACTAGACATGCTTATTCTCCATAATCATCGTAGATATCGCGCCACGGACGACTTTCGTAGGCGACGCGCTTGATATTAATCAAATGTAAGGCTGTAACGTTGTCTGACGTAATCGACCCCGACCAGGTTCCTGTCCCCAACATGAAGCTAGGCTCCAGGTCGGTCGAGTAGCCCATTCCGCCCATGATCGCAGGCGTATTCACCAATACACGACCCGTTGGAATGGTGGCGAACTTTGCAACAATTTGCGGGTCATGTGAGTGAAGAACAGAAGAATGTCCCCAACCTTCAAACATAGCAATTTGATGCGAAAGCTTTATGCCTTCATCACTGTCTTTGGCCACGTAGAAAGCCAGTACAGGATTAAGCTTTTCTGCGGACAAAGGTCTCTGCCACCCAATCTCATTTTCTTCCGACACAAGACACCGTGTTCTTGGCGGAATTGAGAAACCAGCTTTAGATGCAAGGGCTTCCGGTGACTGTCCCACATTGTTGGGGTCCATGGCTTGTTTGCCAACAAAAATTACCTTTGCAAGTCGGTCTGACTCAGCAGGTGTACAGAAGTAGGCACCACGCAATTTCATTTCATGCTTTAGATCACGGGCAATAGATTGATCAGCAATCACAGCCTGTTCCGAAACACAAGCTGTACCGTAATCGAAAGACTTGGAAGTGATGACCATTTCTGCGACTTCACCAAGCTCGTCTTTCTTCGAAGCGTGGACGTAACAAGGCACATTACCGGCACCAACAGCCAGTGTTGGCTTCCCTGAGGAATAAGCCGCTTTCACCATAGCAGGGCCGCCAGTCGCCATCACAACAGATGTTCTGCGGTGCTTCATCAACTCGGCAGTACCTTGGATCGTTACTTCCTCAAGGCACTGAATCAGGCCTTTTGGTGCACCCATCTGTTCCGCTACTTCCGCCATAATGCGAGTGGTTTCTAAACCACAGCGAAG
>CAJQQJ010000217.1 GCA_905480445.1 uncultured Alphaproteobacteria bacterium
ACACAAACAATTGAGATGATCCGCAACTTAGATCTACGACCCAGTGCTAAAACAATCCCGATCGGAAGCGACACAACAATACCTGTTATGCCGATAACCATCGTCAACATCAACCCACCCCATTCCGTAGTCTTCACTATTTCCAAACCCTGGCCTGCGAGGCCAGAAGCCATCAAGGAAATGTGTCCTTCACCTTCGCTTGGATTGAACCAACAGAGGTAGAATAGGATTGCGATGACCAACATACCGACGAGAAAGCCGATGAGTGATGATAGGTTCGCACTTTGGCCACTCTGGCTGCTTATCCTGCGGAACAACCACCAGATAGCCAATAGTGGCACTAACAGGCGAATAACGAAGATCGCCATAAGAAGAATTGGACTGAGCAAGAAGTAAATGGTGGAAGCCAACCGAAGAATGGCCTGCCCGATCTCACCGCTCGCTAAGCTAGTAAAGATTTCATAAAAGGCCGTGCCAGCCGAGGACCAACTTTCGAACAATCCAAGGAAAACACTGTTTTCCCCAAATTGAGTGGTCACAATCCAATCCAATGCGTTCGGAAACTCAAAACCCTGCAAGAGAATAAACGCCATGAAAGGGAAAGCCATTGCGAAGTAAAAGCCTTCTTTTCGGCCAGGAATAAGCAACGGTACGACTGCTAAGGCAATAAGTGCTGGGAATGTTGCCCAAAATGCCGGGGCCCAAAGCTGTTGCCACAGTCCAGCACGTTGCAACGCATATTGTACCAAGGCGAAACCAAGGACAGCAGCTGAGAACTTCAACCTAGCGCGATAAGATGGAAGCTTATCAGCAAGTAGAGCAATAACAGCGAAACCTAGAAATGCCCAAGCTAGCCAAACGCGCCATTGCTGGTTTTTAGGATAGAGATAGAAGGTAAAGAAATTGGCGCGTTTCTTAACCAATGTCCAGCAGGCCCCGGTATAGTCCGATGCCCAATCAACGAGAGGTCCAAATTTAGCGACAGCCAGCCCCATCGCCGTGAGATCTTGAGCCTCAGCAGCGGCATCTAGCGAAGCTCCGACAGCGTTAACGTCTGTTTCCTCGAACAGCTGAAGAAAACCTTCCGGATAGACTTCATTCTTAGTATTCAAGGTATCGTCAACGTTGCCGATCAAAGCTCTAACCGTATTGCCCATACCGTTGACTTGAGACACGTAAGACCTGTCGCCAAAATCTGGGTTAGTAACGTTAAGACGGTTCCATTTTGTGTCTACGAAGGCGATCTTACGCGCGATATCGCACGTCGTGTTACTGTCGCCAAACGTCGTAGCACTGCCGATGAACCATTTGTAAATCGGAGGAACGACTAAAACCAATAGCAAAGCTACTAGGATCGTTAGGATTGAGTTACTAATAGAAGAAAAAAGGCTTTGCCTGATCCAACCAACAACACCAGTGGAAGCAGCTGGAGGCGCCAAATCTGGATGGCCTCCAACTTCATACTTTGTTCCGTCGGAGAGCGTTCTCTTTGTCTCATAGCTGGCAGAAGGCGTTCTTTTTGTTTCATTCATGATCAGCGCTCCACCAAGGCGATAGATCGATTATATATATTCATAACAATCGAAATCGAAAGTGAGATTGTAAGGTAAACCAACATCGTAAGCGCGATACATTCAATTGCCTGACCGGTTTGATTCAAGGTTGTCCCTCCAAAAGTAGCCACCAGATCAGGATAAGCAATGGCAGTTGCGAGGGATGAATTTTTGGTCAAATTTAGATATTGACTGGTCAACGGTGGAATAATCACACGCAATGCCTGTGGAATAACGATCAAATTCAAAGTCCATGACCGCTTAAGACCAAGCGAGCTTGCCGCTTCCGTCTGTCCTTTGTTGACAGCCAAGATCCCAGCTCTAACAATTTCTGCAATAAAGGCTGATGTATAAACTGTTAAACCAAGCAACAGTACCATGAATTCAGCAGGAATATTTGTTCCACCCTTTAGGCGACCAAAGTTGTTCACTGTCGGTGCATCCAATCCAATTGGATAAGTGAAGAACAAGACAATCATGATCGGCAAAACAATGGCAGTAATCAAAGTGAGTGGCAGCATTGGAGGACGATTGCCTGTCTCTTCCATGCGCCGACGTCCCCAACTCTTGATATACTTCGTCGCGAAAAATCCGACCAGGATAGCAACGACAATAACGAAGAATGTCGACCATCCCATTGACGTCGGCAAAATCCCGATATCTACTGGCAGTATTCCAGTGGCGGCACCAATGTTCGGTGACGCGGTGTTGAGACCAGCATTAGAAAAGATCAGACCAACCCACTTATAGGCTTCCTGAATCTTAGGCAAACCAAGGAAGAATGAGTACCATAGTAGAAGTTGCACCAACAAAGGTATGTTTCGGATAATGTCGATGTAGACGTAAGACACCTTGGCTACCAGCCAGTTGTTCGACAACCGCATGATGCCAACAAAAAAGCCAAGAAGTGTCGCCAAGAGAATACCAATACTAGAGATCAGTAGAGTGTTCAGAATGCCAACAATGAAAATTCGCCCATGTGAATAGGACGAATTGTAATCGATGATGCTAAAGGCGATATCGTAACCAGCGGGGTTCGATAAGAAGCCGAAGCCCGTCTTAATACCGCGTTTTTCGATATTTAGCGACGTATTGTGAAGCATGAATGAGATCAGCAGCAAAAGCAGGAAAACGACCAAGCCCTGCGCTAACTTTCCACGGACTCTTTCGTCCCCAAACCAAGTGCTAAGGGATTTTGTAAAGGATTTCCCATTATCTGACATACGACGCCACCATGTTCTTGTGTTCTGCGTTCAAACAAGCAGCAAAT
>CAJQQJ010000218.1 GCA_905480445.1 uncultured Alphaproteobacteria bacterium
TTAGGGGGTAACTTCTACCGGAAGGCATATTTTTCAACAGCCTTCTCATCCCATTCAAGCCCAGCCCCTGGACCCTCCAGCGGTTGGGTTTTTCCGTTAGAAATCTGCATTGATGTGGCTAGGATTGGCTCTGCCCAATCAACGTACTCAAGCCAATGCCGGGTTGGTGTAACGCAAAGCAAGTGTGCAGAAAACTCTGGATAGAGATGGGAAGAAATTGGCATCCCAATCGCTTCTGCCAAAGCAACTGAGCGCATCCAACCTGTCACCCCGCCGATCTTACCGGCGTCAGGCATGAAGTAGTCACAAGCTCCAGCTTTGAAGGCTTTAGCGACTTCGTGCGGTCCCCAACAATTTTCACCGGTTTGAATTGGGATGTCAGACACCGCTCGAACCTCCGCATGGCCATCGTAATCATCGAAGTGAACTGGTTCTTCAATCCAATCCAGCGTGCTGTCTTTCAAAGCAATGGCGCGAACACGAGCCTCTGTTACAGAGAGGCTTTGATTGTAGTCTGAAAAAAGGCGAACCTCGTCGCCAACTGCCGCTCTAACCGCTGCCACAACAGCAACATCTTCTTTTGCTGTCGGGTAACCAAGACGGACTTTAATAGCATCAAACCCCTCCGCTACCAGCCCCTTGGCTTCCGCGGCAGCCATCTGGGGCCCTATAATACCGAGGCCTTTTGAGTTATATACTGGTAATTCCATCGGTTGGCCGCCAAGTAATGTTGCCAATGGCAATCCCTGAGTTTTCGCCAACAGATCCCACAGAGCCATGTCAATTCCGGACAAAGCCATGCCTGTGAGGCCCTGACTACCGAGTAGACGAAGACGCTTTTGGATGCTCTCTTCGATAGAAAACGGACTTAGTTCGGCACCTATTACCCATTCAGAAAAATCAGTTACTAGTGCCGTCATCGCTCACAAAGCTGTTGCGGTGTAACAAAAAACGTATGAGCGCCCGACCAACCAACCCAGCGTCGTTTCCAATGTCAATCAACACCAAAGGCGCCTCACTAACGGCACCACCTGCCGTCTGTAGAGGCCGACGCATCGGCACTAAAACTGGACGAACTGTAAGAGAGGTAATCTTGGTCATAGAAAATTCCTATTTCAAATTTTGATCTATCCATAACCATTCGTTGGGAGTTCGATCCAAAAATTCTTCGCGAATTGAAATGATAGCTTGCCTTTGGCTAGCAAAAATAAGCCGCTCGAGCGCTTCTTCAACAGTTAGCCATTCGAACGCGTCATGCTCCTCGTTTAGAACGACCTTTTGTTCCTCATTCACGAAGGCAACGAAAACCGGAGATAACCACACGGAATCCCGGTCGATTTCATAAAACTGTTCACAGATATCGGCTGAATAGAACTTTTCTGGTTCGATACTAGTTTCTTCTTTGATTTCACGAAGGGCTGCCTGCCATGCGGTTTCATTCTCTTCAATCTTACCGGCCACCTGAGCCCAGAACGACGATTTTTTGTCAGTGCGGCGCATCAAGAGGAATCTGGCTGTTGATCCAGTCCCTTTGATTACATAGGCGCTAACACCCCGCACGGCGACTGGATTGGTAATCCTGACAGTCATAGGTTTAGCTTGCTCTTCAGTATTACCAGGGCAAGCACAACTAGCCCCAACGTACCGGAGATCAAAAGCGACCCTGAGACGCCGAAAAGCGAGCCTAGCCCACCAAGCATGAAGGCGCCGATAGCTGGCACACCAAGCGATACTGTGGTCCAAATCGACATGACACGCCCGCGGTGATTATCGTCTGTTGTAACTTGCAATTGGGTTTGAACAAGGACGCCAATATAGGTGGCTAGAAAGCCCATGGCAGCTGACAAGAGCGCCGCGACGAACATCACATTCGTTAGCCCCAGTGCTTGTAAAACGAAGCAGGAAAGCGCCAACACGAAAATCATTGAAAGCATAGAACCCTGCTTACCCGACCGCGAGATCTGCAAGTATATGCCGAGACAAGCTGCTCCTGCTCCAGAAGCCGCAATTAATGTAGCAAGCCCTTCGGCACCACTTGCTAAGACAGCACCATTGTAAGCCGGTAGGATTTCAAAAAAGCTTCTGCCCAACAAACCGTTTAAGCCAGTCAACAGAACGATCATTAGCGCACCTGGCAATTGACGCAGATAGATAACGCCATCGATCAACTCCCTCACCAAGGCACGGCGTTCCAGCGGTTGTCCTTCCTTCGGTGTAAGAGACACCCTCATAAAGAAAAGTACGTAAAGAAAACTGCTGATTGCGGAGATTAGGAAAGCCAACACAACGCCGTATTTGGCGATCACAAGACCACCAACAACCGGACCTACAATCCTAGAAAAATTAAAGACAAAAGCCCCCAAACCAGCAGCGCTGAGATAGAGGCTCTTTGGAACCAAGCGTGGCATCACAGACAAACGCATTGGGCTGTAAGCAGCAACTAGAACGCCGTGTAACAACCCAAAGAAGATCATGTAGGAGACGTTCAGAAACTCCCCATAGGCCCCGATTGCAAAGGCGAACGAGACAAGGCCACCACCAAACGTGATTGTCATCATGGAGCGCTTGATACGCCATCGATCGGCGAAAACCCCAAAAACTGGCGTTAACAGTAATGTCGGCGCGAGAGTAGAGGCAACGATCACACCTGTCCAAAAGGGAGATTGGGTTTTTTCCCAAGCAGCCCAACCAAGTGCCATTTTGAAAACCCAAAAACCAACAGTCGAGAACCACCCACAGATGAAATAGGCTCGGTAAGCAGGTATTTGTAGCGCGGAGGTTAAAGGCTTACTGTCAGCCTCAGGCATAAATGTACCCGCCTGATATGATTTGATTTTCGCCAGTCATATAGGTGTTGCGGTTAGAGGCTGCCATTATCACAAACTCAGCAATTTCCTCAGGTGTTGCGCCACGTCCCAAAGGAGAATCTTTGGCCAATTCTGGTAGGAATCCAGCGGCGGCGGCCTTGTCTGTTGCCATTCCAGCAGGCGCGATTGAGTTAACCAAAATCTGGTCGGCAGCACATTCTTGCGCAAAAGATTTAGTAAGGCTAACGACGGCAGCTTTCGTTGCCGCATAGTGTGCGTTTTGAGGATGGGCTTTGAAAGCATCCACGGATGTAATGTTTACAATACGACCGGTGATTTCAGGTGGATTCACAAACTGGCGCATATGGTGAACAGCGGCGACCATCATGTGGTAAGTGCCCTTGATATTCACAGCATTCTCGAGATCCCAGTCGTCATCGTTGATCTCAAAGATGAATTTACGAGGATAGACTGCTGCACAATTTACTAACGAATGCACACGGCCCAATTTGGATACTGCCTCTCCAAAAGCCTGTTGGCATTGACTTTTGGTCCTGATGTCAGTCTGGATTGCGACACCTGAGACTTCCTGAGCAATGCTATCAGCAGCAGCCTGATCAAGATCAACAATTGCCAATTCTCCAGCGCCTCTCTCCCGCGCTAAACGAGCAACGGTGGCACCGAGACCAGCACCACCGCCAACAATTGCTATATTCAGCCCATCAAGCATCTTAGTGCGCAATGATTGGTTGAGCTTTGAGATCCGCTTCCCTGGTCGCTGTATCGGGGTATTCTGACCCCTCTTCAAACCAGGATCTAGGTGCCGGTGTTCCCCACAGAGTCTGCCGTTGAGTATCTAGCAAGGTCCAGCGGATTGGATCGTGATCTGGATCAACAGTCATGTAATCCGACGCATAGAGCTCAATGCGGTGACCATCCGGATCGCGTACATAGAGGAAAAATGCATTGGAAATACCATGACGGCCTGGGCCTCTTTCCATGTTCGAGAGATAACCTGTCGTCGCCATCATATCACAGAGATGAATCAGATGGATCGCAGTTGGTAAGAACAAAGCGGCATGATGGAGACGAGGGCCTACACCATTCGTGAATGCGATATCGTGGACGGTGCCCTTACGGTGCATCCACGCGGCCCACATGACGTCGCCTTCTTCTTCAGCTGTGTATTCCGTTACGCGGAAACCAAGCTCTGTGTAGAAATCAACTGACTCTTGGACGTTAGGACTGAAGCAATTGAAGTGATCAAATCTGGATGGCTGTGCACCGTGATATTCGCCATACTTCTGCAGCAGCGAAGGCACTTTCTCGATCTCGAAAAAGAACTCGAGAACCGCGCCATGATTGTCCTTTGTCTTTAACGTCCGGCCTTGATGGGCGCGCTCTACCCATTCTGTTGGCTGCCCCTTGCTTTCAAACCAAATCTGAGCTTTGTGCAAGTCTTCTTCAGAGGCTACTTTGAATCCCATAGCGTTACAAATGCCCGGGTTATCTGACTTGCGCAGCACAAAACAGTGGTGGTTACGCTCCTCCATAGCGCGCAGATAAATCGTGTCATCTGTGCGAAGTGTGGTTTTCAGTCCGAGCGTGTCATCATAAAAATGCTGGCTCTTATCCAAGTCCGAAACCGCTAAATCTATGTAGGCGCAACGAATGGTATTGAACGGTGGATTAAGTGTGTAGGGAGGGACTGGCATCAGTTGGCTCCTAGCTGTGGAATTTTGTGATAGCCGGTTGCAAAGCCGATGTGCTTTGTTTCCATATAGAATTCAAAGGAATAGTCACCGCCGTCACGGCCTATGCCGCTGGCTTTCGTACCGCCGAATGGCGTTGGTAAGTGGCGCACATTCTCTGAGTTCACCCAGATCATACCAGCTTCCAATTCATGTGTGAAGCGCATAGCGCGCGTTATGTCGTTCGTCCAAACGTAACCTGTCAGGCCGTAGACGACATCGTTTGCCATTTCTAGAGCCTCAGCTTCGGTATCGAACGGAATGACAGTCAAGGCTGGGCCAAAGATTTCTTCCTGAGCGATACGCATTTGATTGTTTGCATTGGTGAACAAAGTTGGCTGAACATAATAGCCATCGCCTTCAATTTTCGCACCACCGACTGCGATCGTAGCACCGTCTTCTTTGGCGATATCGAAGTAGGAACAAACCTTATCAAGATGGACCTGATGGATAAGTGGACCGACCTCTGTTGCTGGATCAAGAGGGTGCCCGACCTTTAGGCTTTGCACACGAACTTTGAGTTTTTCTACAAAATCATCATGAATACTGGACTGGATCAATAAGCGACTGGAGCAGGTGCAACGCTCTCCGTTGAGCGAGTAAATCATGAAGACAGCAGCGTCCAAGGCACGGTCGAGATCGGCATCGTCAAAGACGACAACTGGATTTTTTCCGCCCAATTCGAAATGCACACGTTTCAAGGTATCGGCCCCCTGACGCATAATGTGGGAGCCGGTAGAACTCTCGCCAACAAAAGCAATCGCTTTGATCGAAGGATGTTCAGTCAAAGCTCTACCGGCGTCCTCACCAAAACCATTAACTAGATTCCAAACACCTGGAGGCAAACCAGCCTCTTCGGCAATCTCCATCAAGA
>CAJQQJ010000219.1 GCA_905480445.1 uncultured Alphaproteobacteria bacterium
ACGTCCATTTGGCATCTGGTTGGCTTTTCTTTTGAAGAAGGAAGACAAGACTTCTTGCAGAGGGCTTTGGAGCATGCTCGTTTGGCCTCTGAATTAGCCCCAAACAACGCTGAAGTTTTGGCTTCAGTTGGGACCATTTTACTTCACACGAAGCAGACAGAACAAGCTATCGCAACATTGAAGCAAGCGCTCTCTATCAATCCAAATGATGTCCACACGAGGCTTTATCTAGGGATCTCTTTGATTAGTGCCGGGCGGAGAGATGAGGGGATAGAAGCACTGAAATTCGTTCGAAGTGTTGGGAGCCAACACATCGGTCATGGGGCGGCATCAGCGTGGATCGCATTGGCACTGAATTTTGGCGGAAAACCTGAAGAGGCAGAGCCTTTTGCCAGGGAAGCGGTGGCAAATCCACACACTCAATTTTGGGCTAACGTCAGCTTGGTTATGTCCCTAATAAATCAAGGGCGTAAAGATGAAGTTAGCAAGGAATTAGACGAGCTCATCAGGTTCAAACCAGGGGTGTCTTGTGAGGGCCTAGCAGAACTAACAACCGTTAGGCATCCATCTTCGTTGGAATTACTACGCGCATCAATGAAAGAGGCTGGTTTACCCTAGTTGAGGTGTTCTACCTTGCAACTGTTGAACCAGCGCATGCGTGTTAAGTCGTTCAATTTCTGGCATGCGCTGGCAGTTCAGTTAAGTGATAGACCAAGTAATATCCGCATTCTCGTTTCTGGTGTTTAAGCCAGCTTCCCAATTTTGAGCAGCCCTAAAAGTATCGCCCAGAGATATGTAGGCAGATGGTCTCCAAACAAGAGAGTATTCGCGGTCCCATGAGAATGTAGTCGTTGAGTTTGGTGATGATTGAGCTGTGAGCCAAGCCAGTGAATATAAGCCGGGAACGTTTGCACCAGGCAATTGCTGAAAGACGCTAAAGTCCTCTGTTTGGATGGAATTGTTTTTACTTCTAATTGGTATTGAGATGACATAGTTCAGGCTCCTATGCCTTTGATTTTGACTTCCGTACCCCCATTTTTGTTAGATTCAATGATGCAAGCGGGTAGGGATGGCAAGCCGTGGGTTGTTGAACAAGGCAGTGTTCAAAATAATAGAACATCCCTATAGTTCAGAGCTCGATTGAGGATTTCAAAAGGATAGCGAAGATGGTTCAACCGATGAGTTGTACGCGCCTGTTCGCGGACGAAGATGGTGAAAGCCATTTCGAAGACATGGAAGTACCGATGAACGAAGTTCTCTATGCACTGCCAGCGCCTGCCGTTCATCTCTCAGAGGCCCAAAGTGCAAGCCGCGTTTCTTGGTTCAGGTTTCCAGCAGATTGGACGGACGCTGCACACCCGACACCAAGGCGACAGCTCTTTGTTGTCTTATCTGGTGAAGTTGAAGGCTGGACTAGCCTCGGAGACAAAAGAATTTTTCGCTCTGGAGACTGCTTGCTGATGGAGGACACTGTTGGCAAAGGACACGGCGCTAGACCTCTTAATGGAGAGGCGACAGCAATCGTCATCGCGCTGGAGTAAGCCGGCGAGCCTTGAGTAGGCTAGCTTGTCAGTTGCTCGGATCTAACCTTATTGTTAGCAAGCATGAAAGGGATGGTTTTCGCTCAAAACTTACCGTTGTCGTTCTTTCGCTCACTGAGGGGCGGGATGGCTTCGACCGTATTCCAATGCTCTACAATCAAGCCTTCGTCGATGCGGAAGAGATCGTAGATACCTGAATGCACACTGTTCTTCGCGCCTTCACTCATGCAGAGAACGAAATTGCCCTCGGCCAGAACCCGATGGAGGGTCTCATAGTGGCGCACAGGTGCGGCCTCACCCAAAGGTTCTAGCAGAGATCTTAGAGACACAGCGCCATCACCTGTCTCCGCGTCGTGTTGGATCAGATCATCGCTAACATAGTCCAACAGTCTGTCTAACTGTCTGCCGATCAGAACCTTGTTCGTGAAGTCTTGTACCAAGGCACGGTAGGCTTCAGTCTTGTCGAGGTCAGTGATTTCACACACACCGTCGACCATGGATCGGCCAGCAGAGTTTGGACCGGCGATGGGTTGTATGTTGTCCCAGTGTTCTACGGCTTGGCCGTCTTCGAACCTAAAGACCTCGAAGGCAACCTTTACATTGGCGAAGTCGTAGACATTGTGCGCGAAGGCAAAGTCACCATCCTCAAACACGCGCATGAACGTGACTTTCGGGTTGGTTTTTGAAAGCCGGGCAAACAGTGCCGCAATTCCGTCACCACCTTCACGGGTCTGGGGGTTGTGTTGTATGTACTTGTTTTCATTAACAACCGCGGCGGCCATAGCACTGCCGGTCTCAATCCCTTTGAGGAATTTCTGTAACAGGGCTCTTTTTGATGTCATGGCAGCGTTCCTTTGTTCAACGCAACGAGCTTATCACAAAGGGCAGTTTGTCGTCTGCTTTAACGAGTTTTCATACGATGATCTCAGGATAGAATGCTGTGGGAATAGGCGTTCCTATGGGTTTGTTAGCTGGCCAGTGATCCGAAAATGACTAGCTTCGCTGTTTGAATTCGGTAACAGTAAAAAAGTGGGAAACAGGCAGTTGTAAACAAGGCGATCCGCGAATTCGTCCGGACCTCGTGCAATCAAGATAGGAGTTGATACTATGAGCATGACAGAGTTGGTACTCCTGTTAGGCCTTGTTGCAGGTCTACAAATTGCAGCGGCGGCCAGCCCCGGCCCAAATTTTATTCTGATCACAAGTTACGCAACGACCAAGACCGTTGGACAAGCCCTCAAAGCAACCATTGGCATAGTCTTGGGCATTCTTGTTTGGTCCACGCTTACGGCATTGGGCCTAGGTGCGTTGATCTCTTCATCGCCCAGGGTTTATGGGATTATCCAATATTTAGGTGCCGCCTATTTGATTTGGCTGGGAACAAAGATGATCCTTTCAACTTTGTCTGCGACTAAAGATGCTGAAATAAAATACAATAATCGCCCAGGGGACAAACCGATCATGAAAGGTTTTTGGGTTAACATCGGAAACCCCAAAACTATTGCTTATTATACCAGTCTGTTTGCCGTTCTAATACCATCAGACGCTCCTGTCTGGTTGCTTGGCGCGGTGGTTGCCACAGATGTTATTGCTTGTGGCGCCTGGTGGGTGTTCGTTGCTTTCCTTTTTTCTTCAACTGCCGTGAAAGGCTTCTTTGTGCGTTCGCAGCGCTATCTTGACCGGCTGTTTGGGACAGCTTTGATCTTGCTTGGTTTGAAGTTGGCCCTTGATAGATCGTGAAGACGATCTTACGTGATTGTTGACGTCTCTCTATTATTCGGCGGACAAGAAATTGAACTCTTTGAAAAACAGAAACCTCTACGTTCTCGCCGCCAGTTTTGTCATCTCCGTCATTGCTTTGATGACCTTCAGTCCAATTCCACAAGACATCAGTTATCACAATTTCGCAGATAGAAGAGCGCTCT
>CAJQQJ010000220.1 GCA_905480445.1 uncultured Alphaproteobacteria bacterium
GGTCGTCAAGAAATGGAAAAAGGTACAGTCGCACAGCGTGTTTTGGCTGGAAAAGACCAAGAATTCCTTGCACTTGACGACGCAGTGAATAGATTGCTTTCAGAAGCAAAGATGCCGGGTTAAACTCCCGGTCTTTCGTCGATAACAAAAGGAGAATTCGACATAGCACGCCCACCAATGAACCAACCGCCGGTCCTAGATGGCCCTAGAACAAACGAAGCCATTCGAGTGCCAACAGTCAGATTGATTGATGAAACCGGTGAAAACCACGGTGTTGTAGAGACTAGAGCTGCCATGGAGAGAGCCTTTGCGGCCAGCTTGGATCTCGTAGAGATTTCCCCTAATGCTGCGCCACCTGTCTGTAAAATTATGGACTATGGCCGGTTTAAGTACCAGGAGCAGAAGAAGAAAAACGAAGCGCGTAAAAAGCAGAAGATTATCGAAATCAAAGAAATCAAGATGCGTCCTGGCATCGATGAACATGATTACGAAGTCAAAATGCGTTCCGTGGATCGTTTTTTAGGTGAAGGTGACAAGGTTAAATTCACCATCCGTTTTAGGGGCCGTGAAATGGCGCACCAAGATCGTGGCATGATGGTTTTAGATCGTGTCAAAGGTGATCTAGGGGAGAGCGTGAAGATCGAAGCCAATCCCAAAATGGAAGGTCGCCAAATGGTTATGATTGTTGCGCCAAAGGGCTAACATCATAACTTCGAAGACAGTAAAAAGGGCCTCGAGAATTTCTCAAGGCCCTTTTTTTATGATCGAAAGAAAAGCTTCTTACTGGAGGAAACTTCTCGCAGTCGGAATTGTGTTGATGGCACGCACGCCAGAGGTACAACAGTTGTCAGGGCGAGCAGGACCAGCTTGAGCCTTCAAAGTACACATACCAGATGGGCCTGGGATGATTTTGTCATTGAAGCTGAAAGCGCGAAACTGTTGGTCTGCATAACAAGCTGACACGCATTGTTCCGCACTCACTGACGCGAAGGCCGGACGAAGATCGTAACCGGGACGATCAAAGCCAGGCTCAAAGGAAGCCCCTGCCGTTGTATTGTTGCTTCTAACTGTTGGCAGCTGAGTTGGTACAGCATAACCAGGTGTTACATTGCTGTAGGTGGGCTGCGCAGCAGCATAACCATAAGCAGATTGTTGTGCCTGATAGCCGTAGCCTTGTTGCTGAACTTGCGGTGTTGCATAGCCATAAGTTTGAGGCTGTTGAACTTGGTAGCCATAGCCCTGCTGTACTTGAGGTGTTGCATAACCGTATGAAGGCTGGACAACAGACGGCGGTGTCGGAATACCGTAAGCTGGTTGTTGTGCGGCGTAGCCATATGCAGCAGCCTGTGCACCTGCTGCATAACCATAAACGTTCTGTCCATAGTTATAGCCGTAAACGGGCTGCTGAACTGGGGCCTGTTGAATAACAGGCGCTTGCGCAACAGCACCAGGTGCCTGAGCGGAGAAAGAAGTCGTTGAAGTTTGAACTGACGGTTGGATGGTCAGACCTGTAGTAATCGAACCCCGAGAAGCCGAACCAGAAGCGAGACGATCCTGCGCCCCTGCGATAGACGCAATAGCTTGCCCATCGTTGTGCGTCGCTGGCACGATTGATTCACTCTTGTGACCGTCGCCGTGCGTATGTGTCGTTGCAACTGAGTTTTGGTAGTAGTCAACAGCTGTATCTGGCGCCGGGTGATAGCCAGTGCCTGAAGGTTGGCTGTGAGTCAAAATCGGCTCATGAGCTGTTTCAAGAACATCCGTGCGCTTCACCTGACGTGTACCAGTTTGAATGAGGATCGGTTCGCTCGGTACAACCGACAAACGCCAGCAAGTTGGTTGCGCCGCGTAAGTGCCCGCAGGAGCCACCGTGTAGCTTTTGCATTGGCGGTCGGAAGCACAGATTGAGGCGCATTGTTGTGAGCCAGAGACAACGTAGCCACTGCCAAGGAGATAAGCTTTGTAGTCTTGCAGAGTCGCAGATTGGGCATCAGATTGCCAAAGCATTCCTGAAATGCCAACAGCGAGACCAAGAGCCGTCATAGTAAAACGGGTTTTCATGTCTATCCTTTCGATCAAATAGAGTCTTTTAGTCAAAAATATACTTTTTAAAAATATGTACTCCGTTACAAAGCAAGAAACGGGCCAACGGAATCCATCAAGATTGGCATAGTCAAACGGCTCTGAAACTTCAGAAAACGCGACCACTCATAATCGAAGCCGTAGAGAACCAAAGAAATTAGGTGAGGAGTTCAAGTGACCAACAGCTTTCCGACAAAAAGAATGAGAGACCTGCCACTTCTCTCCCCACCCGCTATACCAGAAACAGGCACGGGACCAGACCCGAGCATTGCTAGAATGAACCTCAATGAATCGGCGATGAAGCCATCTCCCAAAGCGTTGGCGGCAGCCGTCGAGGCGCTGCAGTTCAGCAATAGATACCCAGATCATGGCTGCACGAATTTAGCGGGCAAGATAGCGAACCTTAATAAGAGTGCGCCGGAAGACATTATCTTTGGCAACGGCAGCAGTGAGCTCCTTATGACACTTGCGATGGCCTCTCTGGATGAAGGCGACGAAGCCATTTTCCCGGATCCGACTTTTCCAACAGGATTGAAAGCCAGCCGCATAGCTGGTGCAGCACTGGTTAAAGTCCCCGTTGCGTCTGACGGCGCAAACGATGTTCCAGCAATGCTTGCTGCCGTAAATGAGAAAACCAAGTTGTTTTACATTTGCACACCAAACAACCCAACGGGCAGCCTAACTTCCGCAGAAGCCCTAATGCGCGCAGCCACTGAAGTGCCCGACACCTGCCTCCTCATGATCGATGAAGCTTATTATGAATTCGGTGCGCACGAAGGGGCACCTGATGTCCTTTCAATTCTAAAAGCGCGCAAGGGCCCCTGGGCAGTAACAAGGTCATTTTCAAAGGCTTATTGTTTGGCAGGGATGCGGGTTGGTTATGCCATCGTTAGCGGAGCAGAAGTTCGAGAACCTTTGAACACACTGCGTGGTAACTTCAACATCAACCGCGCTGCAATGGCCGCTGCTGAAGCTTCAATCGACGACCAAGATCATATGCACGAAGTTCTTTCCGAGACAATCCGTGAACGGAAACGTTTGAGCGACCTGTTAACGGACAAAGGTTTTACAGTTCTGCCGAGTTTCGCAAATTTCATCGTTGCCCGCCCTCCTGCCGCCGCCGCACCGGTACAAAAGCAGTTAGCGAAATCTGGTGTGCTCACACAGTATATGCCTTGGCCAGATGAACAGGGCTCTCTTCGCATTACTGTTGGGTCAGCGGAAGAAACCGACCGGCTCGTTTCTTTGCTTTAAGAAAAAAAGGTAACTGATGTTGAACTATCAAAGAAAGGGAGTCGGCGAAGTTCTGGTGCTTGTTCACGGCTACCTAGGTGGTTCTGAGATGTGGCGCGAGCAGATCGATTTCTTCTCAAAACATTTTGACGTTATTGCACCGGACCTGCCAGGCTTTGGACTGAGCAAAGACCTAATAGCACCTGACTCTATCGCAGGCTTTGCGCAGACTGTTCTCGATCTGTTGGACGCGCTTGGCATTAACGAATTTCATCTGCTCGGCCATTCAATGGGTGGCATGATTGTTCAAGAAATCGCAATAGAACAAAGCCCTCGCTTGGAAAGCCTGATTTGTTATGGCACCGGCCCGATGGGCGTACTGACATCAAGATTTGAAACAGTTGAGCAGTCCCGGCAACGCATCCTAAATGATGGACTGGTTGACACTGCAAAAGGGATTGCTGCCACCTGGTTCGTGGCTGGCGAAAAAGGACGCGGTTTCAATACTTGCCTTAACCTAGGTGGCCAAGCGAGCTTACAAGCCGCTCTCGCTTGTTTGACAGCCTGGGAAAACTGGGACGCTCGCAACCGTATCAGCTCTATCACCTGCAGAACACTTGTTCTTTGGGGTGACAAAGATCGCTCCTATGGTTGGGAGCAACCAGAAGCTATTTGGAAAGCGGTACCTAGTGCTTCCTTAGCAGTCGTGCCAAACAGTGCTCACAATGTTCATATGGAAAAGCCAAACTTTTTTAATGAGCTCTTGTTGGATTTTATTCGCTGAATTGTCATTTCAGTAAAACTGAATTCGTCCTTCCGCCTTGACGCTTTAGAGGCTTGCTAACTACCATGCGAAGTGTCACTCTGGCACTGGTCGTTACAGGTAGTCATTTCGAACTGCATTCTGTTTCGATTCAAGCGTGCAAGCAGAACAAACAAGAACAATGTTTTCGGAACACACCGAAACTTGAAAAACCGAACTTTCACCCGATCTACACAGATTATTGAGTTCAAACAGACTTAAAACAGGAGACTTCATATGAAGAGAGACCTCAGCATAACTAGAGGATTCCCATAGGCTGGAATATTTGGTAACTTTTGTCATGCAGAAACCTTTCGTCAGCCAACCCGAACTTTTTGTGACCACCAGCGATCTTGATCATCCAGCACTTCATGCGCTTGAC
>CAJQQJ010000221.1 GCA_905480445.1 uncultured Alphaproteobacteria bacterium
AAACCCAGAAATGGGGCGTGAAACCATGCCAAATTGGCTATATCCAACCCTAAAAGTTGCAAATAACTGATCCTACTGGAAATCCATCGCTAATTCGGTAATGTCAGACGGGAAAATAGGCCTTATACTGAGGTCTCAAACTAATAAGAATCACGTGCAGAAGTTACATCACCCGATGAACCAAGAAGCTCTAATGAACAAGCTTAGACGATCAGGGTTGAGGCCAACGCCTCAACGACTGGCGATTGGCAAGCTGTTGTTTGACCGAGGCAATCGTCACGTCACAGCGGAGTCTTTGCAAGAAGAAGCCAAGACAAATGATTGCAAAGTTTCCCTAGCGACAATCTACAATACACTGCATCAATTCACCGAAGCTGGCTTACTGAGGCAAATAATTGTCGATCCGACCAGAGCTTATTTTGATACCAATACAACGTCTCACCATCATTTTTTCCATGAAGACACTCTTGTGCTCGAGGATATTCCCGGTGAGCGCGTGACAGTGCAAATTGATGGCCGCAATCCCTTTTCTGCGAAGGCTCCAGCCGGGAAAAAAATCACAGAGGTTGGGGTCATTATTCGGATCTCTTCTGAGTAACGCTTTACAGATCATCTAACGATGATCAGACTCCCTCTCCAAATCTATCGGCAAACAAGTTTTGAATAGCCATCACCGCTGCTTCAGCGTCACCACCATTCGCTTTGACACTAAGCTCACTGCCTTGCGCAGCGCCAAACATCATCAGACCCATTATAGATAAAGCAGAAACAAATTGGTCTTGGTGGCCCACCTCGATTTCAGCTTCAAACTCGCCGGCTAGTGCGACCAACTTCGCTGCTGCTCGCGCGTGGAGTCCCTTTTGATTAATAACTGAAAGAATGGCTTCGATTGTCATAAAAGCCCGATTACTGGGACAAAGTCTTGGATGCAACAGTTATGTATTTTTTAGCCGCAACCTCTATTTCTACAACGGCCTTTTCAAGGCTCATGGTTTTTCTAACAGAAGCCAACTTGACCATCATCGGTAGGTTGACACCTGCAATGATATCGACCTCTCCCGCTTTTAAAGTGGAAAGTGCTAGATTAGAGGGAGTGCCGCCGAACAGATCTGTCAGTACGATAACGCCCTGCCCACTGTTGACCTGAGCCGTTGCCGACAGTATTTCCCGTCGACGTTCTTCCATATCGTCGTCTGGAGCGATCGCAAGCGTTTCCATTTGGTTTTGAGGTCCGACGATATGTTCTAAGGCTTTTCTGAATTCTTCTGACAAGCCGCCATGGGTTACAATCACCACGCCAATCATGTTTGCCCCTCCATTGTTTCTTTTTTTCGGCTTGGACTAACCATTGAATTGATCCAATTCACGATGAACCAGACTGACAACGCGCTCACCATTTGTCAGGCTTTCAGCCAGTTTTTCCGCCGTGAACACAGAACGGTGTTGGCCGCCTGTACAACCAATTGCCACCGTTAGGTAGGATTTGCCTTCTTCCTCAAAAGCCGGAATCAACTGAGCCAGCATTTGCTGCAAGTTGTTAAAAAAGATTGAAAATGCGAGGTCTTTTTCAACAAAAGCCGCAACGCCTGGATCGCGGCCAGTCCCGTCTTTCAGCTCAGGGACATAATGGGGGTTGGCCAAAAATCGCACGTCAAAAACCAAGTCAGCACTGCGTGGCAGGCCCTTTTTGTAGGAAAATGATACGATGGAAATAGTGAGGCCGATTCGATTATCTGCAGCAACCCGCTCTTGCAAAATGCCGCGTAACGTCGGCAGGCTGGTACGCGAAGTATCGACCAAAAGATCAGCGTAAGCTCTTAGCGGCGCCAAACGACTGCGCTCAACCCTTATGCCATCCATCACGGGCCTATCGGGTGCTAGCGGGTGGCGGCGTCGGGTCTCATTAAACCTTCGTCTAAGAACGTCGTCTTCACAATCCAAGAAAACGAAAGCAATATTGATATCCTGATTGGCCTTAAGGGCCATCAGATACTCTGAGAAAATTTCTACGGAGAAGCCACGCGTTCTAACATCAACACCAATGGCGAGCCCACGATGATTATGAGACTTTGCTTCATAAAAATCAGCAATAGTTTGCGACCAGAATTGCAAAGGAAGATTGTCAATCGCCTCATAGCCACTGTCTTCCAAGGCTCTGAGAGAAGAAGATCTTCCAGCACCTGACATTCCCGAAACAATTACAATCGGCAGCTTATTTTTTTTGTCGTTCTTAGAGATAGTTTTGCTCCGATTGATCGCCCAGAACTCGAATCCTATTCCAGACCTTTTAGGCACAGATGTCAACTAGGCTGGATGCGTCGAGAGCGCCAATTTGATAACCGTCACGGCACTTGCGGCAAATGGCCAAAGGGACATCTTTGGGACTCTAACATCCAACAAAGTTTCATATGCTTGTTCTGGCATTCTGGGAACCGCGCTCAGTTCACTTTCCAGCGCAATGATGAGGTCAACAGCTATATTTGTTGCGAACGGCAAAGTGACAATGCCTAGTCCTCTCACCTCAAGCAATCCTTGTAACCGGCTTGGAGCTGAGGCAACCAAAAGGCCAGATTGGTCGGAATACAAATCGCAGCGGTCATCGGCGACTAAAATGCCACCTAGTTCAATAAGCCTAAGGGCTAAGTCTGATTTGCCAGATCCTGATGCACCGAGAATAAGTAAGCCTTTACCCTCAAAAGAAACGACTGTCGCGTGGAGATTGGTTTCGTTGACCATTGGCGCTAGAGAGAAGGCAAACGAATGATAAAGCAAGCTCCAAGTATGTCTCCCTCTGGGGAGTAGAGATTGGTTGCCTTTATTGTGCCGCCATGGGCCTCAACAATTTGTTTTGAAATCGAAAGACCAAGGCCAGAATTGTTGCCGAAACTTTCTGGTTCCGGGCGGTCCGTGAAAAAGCGATTGAAAATCTTGTCAAATTTGTCCTCTGGTATGCCAGGACCCTGATCGCAAACCTGAATTTCAACAAAGCCGCTTCTTCGTTCAGCAATAAGTGAAATTGTGCTATGCGGCGGTGAAAATGACAGAGCGTTGCCAATTAAATTTCTGAAAACTTGCCCCAGGCGACCTTCAATGCCTTGGACCCACAGGAGGTCGTGCTCGGGAAGCGATAAAGCAAATCCAACGCTATTTTCGTGACTGATCAGCTCTTGTGTTTCAATCAAAGCATTAAGAAACTCATGAACGTTGACCACTTCTTTTCCGGCACGCGAAAGCTCAGCATCCAATCTTGACGCATCTGAAATATCTGTAATAAGTCGGTCCAATCTCTGGACGTCTTGATTCATTATGGCGATGAGCTTCTTTTGCTTTTCTGGATCCTTTATCAGTTCCAGAGTCTCGAGCGCGCTTCTAACTGAGGTCAAAGGATTCTTGATCTCGTGGGAAACGTCAGCACCAAATCTTTCAATCGCCGTCATTCGGGCCAACAAAGTAGCTGTCATTTCTCGCAGAGCCAAAGAGAGGTCACCAATCTCGTCTCTACGATGGGTAAAGTCCGGAATTTCAACTTCTTCTGCATTACCGAGCCGCACTTGATCAGCGGCCCGCGCCAACCTTCTGATTGGATAAGCGATTGTGCCGGAGAGGTAGAGTGAAAGAACGATCGTTATAGTAAGCGCAACTAAGAAGATCTGCAGAATAACTTTGCGAATATTTTGAACTTCTTCGTCAATCTCTCGCGTCACCTTCGACAGCATGAGCGCGCCCACCACTTGTCGGTAGCGCTGAACAGGGATTCCAACTGAAAGAATTAGGTGGCTGTTTTTGGTAATACGAACACTGTGTCCAACATCGCCGTAAAAGGCACCGGAAACTTCACTATAGTGATCGGCTTTTTGAGTCAGGGCTTCACTATATAGCGGTAATTTTCTTTGTGACCGCCCAAGAAAAGACCACCAGCTTACGTCGTCAGGCACATCAAAAGTTGGTTTAATTGGCGGCGGACGGACGGGCAATTCTTCAACAAAGATCGGGCCGCCCGGGCTTTTGAGTTCACGACTATCTGCGATAATGGCGCTGTTAGGCTGGAAAACTCGCACTCTTGTCGATGTTTCTTTTGTCAACAATTGAACGAGAAAGTTGGTTTGATTGGGCCTCAGAAATTCATTGCCATTTTGATCTTGGGCAACCGCTGTACCAAGAGCTACAGCAATGATTTTACCTTCCGATTCCAATGATGATATCTCA
>CAJQQJ010000222.1 GCA_905480445.1 uncultured Alphaproteobacteria bacterium
GCTCAGATCGGCCGAAACGTAGACACCCTGGGTGAGTCTGTTGACGAATTGACCATCAGGGAAGATCTCAGCGAAGACTAAGTTAATGCATTGTTGGCTGAACTGCTCGCAGATTCGACTGTTGCAGCTGCTGAAACAACAGAGGAATCCAATGCACCAGAGCTAAATGATCCAGCCGAAGTTGCAGCGCTTGAAGCGGGTGAGACATGTAGTGGGCAACCGGTCAAAAGCCCCTTTGATGCTGGCAAATTGGCTGAGATTATGAGCTTCAATCGAGATGTTTTGAAGCGCGTTAATGTTTGGCCTCCTAGGCGCTCGACCATTTTGGTTGGCGATACTGGGGTTGGGTTTGCACTCTTTGAAGACCCAGCCTTTCAAAAACTCTTGGCAACTAATGTTTCGGAACGTTTGGGGGTTATGTATCCAAAGGACCCATTTTCAGGCTTAGACAAACTGGACCAACCATCCGACGAAGACCGGAATTTTTTTGACAACGACGTTTTTGGTTATTCTGGTAGTCTGGTCTCTGAAGTCGCTTCGCTCTTCGGTGCAGCCTCATCTTCCAGATTTCCGGGTGTAGAGCACATTCTCGCGTTCGCAAGAGACGAGAGGGCTCAAGATAGCTATGAACCAGCGCACGGCAGCCATGTAGCAGGACTGGCGGCTGGCGGTCCGGACTTTATCGAGGCCTTTCCGGACATAGGCTATTTTGTCGGTTTAAAATTTTACCGACTGCCTCTGCTCAATGGCGCAAATCCGAACAGTTCCGTGACTTACAGCCAAAATGACATCAAACGCCTCTTTGATTTTGGCAAGGCTTCGAACAGTGACGTGATCAATTTCTCTATGTTTTACAAAAAGGAAAACCCTTTTTTGAACATGGAGTACCAGGGTCTTGTCGTGACCTCAGCAGGAAATCGGAAAGGGGACTTGAGGAGTGAAGAACGCTTTAGTTTTCCTGCCGCTTTGGATCGGTCAATTTTGCCTTTGGGGAACCAGTTAATTGTAGTTGCTGCGTTAGATGACGAAGACAAATTGGCTAGTTTTTCAAATTTCTCGCCAGTACACGCGGATATTGCGGCACCAGGCGTAAGGCTGTCGTCCTATGATCTTTCTGGTGATCGTATTTGTATGTCTGGTACATCTCAGGCATCGCCACTTGTTACTTTCACTTTGTCTTTGTTACGTGCCTTGGGATTGCCCGACTCGAGAGCGCTAAAGAAGCGTTTGTTCAAGGCTGCAGATTTCGTCCCTGCTTTGGAAGACAAGATCGTTAAAGGGCGCCGTTTGAATATAGCAACGACAGTGGATTTGTTTGTTGATCAGGTTTGGACAAGAGGTGCTGAAGAACCTTTGAGAGGCTTTTTGTCTTCTAACCTGCCGTCAGGACATGTCGTGCTTTGCCCGGATCCTGGTGACGAGAAACTCAGCTCAACACGTGGATTTTCTCTGATGGATCATATTCAAACGATACATCGGGTTTCAGACGATGAGTTCAATTTCGTCGTGAAGGGAATCTCCAGTGAAGCCTACGAGGAGTCAGTCTGCGCACCAGCCAATACGGTCCTGAGATTTAGAGATTTGTCAGGCGAAAGGCACACTTTGGTTTTGAGTGAATTGGATCGCGTCGTTACGACTGCCTATCCGAGCCAACGTGTGTTCTTGCAGAGAGAACTTTTGTCTGGCTCTTAAGCTCTCGGGTGAGCTTTAAAGTAAGCTTCCATCAACAGCGCTGTATCAACGTCAGTGTAACGCTGTGTTGTCGACAAGGAAGCATGCCCCAGCAGTTCCTGAATAGACCGTAGGTCTCCACCAGCACCTAATAAATGGGTAGCAAAACTGTGCCTTAAGGCGTGAGGCGTCGTTTTCTCGGGCAAGCCGAGATAAGCCCGTACATGTTGCAATTTCTTTTGGACGGTCCGTGGCCCTAAGGGGCCGCCGCGAGCACCTTTGAAAAGCGGCTCATCAGCTTCTGGTGTAAAAGGACATCCTTTTACGTAGGCGTCGATCGCCTCAAACACCAGGGGTAACAAAGGAACGCGTCGTTCCTTCTTACCTTTACCTTTAACCACCAGGATCGGGTTGTTGGCGCTGGGAAGCTGTTCAGGCGTTATGGATAGTGCTTCGCTGATGCGAAGGCCACAGCCATAGAGCAAAGTGACAATAGCTATATCGCGTTGGGCCACCCAGCTTTGTTCTTCTTGATCTCCCATGGTGTCGAGCAAGTCGTCCATTTCCCCGACGGTCAGGGCTTTCGGCACGGAAGCAGGGGTCTTGGGATTACGCATGTTCTGGACAATAGGATTGTCGAGCAATCCTTCTCTGCCTGACCAACGAAAAAAGTTCCGGACGACAGACAGCGCGCGTGACGTAGAAACAGCCGAAAGGCCCTTCTTTTGACGCCAGGCCAACCAAGACCGTACATCCATGCGTTTGATTTGCTCAAGGGTCGCCAGAGAAAGGGTTTCACCGCGATGGCCAGCCAGAAAGGTTAAGAAACCTGAGAGGTCTCTTCTATAAGCTTCCAGACTGTGATCGGACAATCGCCGTTCGTCGCTGATCCAAGTCCACCAATCTCTTATGTTATTGGCGAGCCTACGATCAACCGGAAGAAGCTCTAAGCCTGCACCGCCGCGATCTTGTTTTGCTTGGCCAGCCATCCGCTAATAACGCCTTCAACAGCTTTTGAGAGGAATGAGACGATTTGAGTGCCGTCTTCTTCAGTGAAGAAGCCAGGCTCATAAGAACCGAAAGCCAAAACACCTTCCATTCCCAACTGCTCTATGTAGATGCGAGTTAATATGCAGGACTGAACAACATCGTCAGTGCCACCGAAGACCATCGCTTCTTGATAGGCCTGAGGCACAACCATTATGTCGTTGTCTAACATCAGGTTCATGATGCTGCCTTGAGTGAGGCGATAGAAGCCTTTGGCTTTAGTATCTGAGAGGGTTCCGAAAGGGTCCTCTAGAGCAACAACAACCTCATCCACTTTCATGGTTTGCGCCATGTCAGCAGTGATCGTCTCCAACGCATCTTCCAAACGCGGTGCTGAGATCATCTGCAGAACAGCGCGTTCTAGACGAGACAGAGTCACGGTGTTGGATTTTGCCGCTTGAACCAAAGATCGCTGTCTTTGCTCAAGGTTTTCAACCTTCTCACGCAGACGCTCGACTTGCAGGCGTTGAAAGTCAACAATCGAGCCGTCTTTCAGGCCCAAATCTTGTTTTTCAAACGTACTTGGGTTCTCTGCAAGAAAGTCAGGGTTTTTGTTAAGAAAACGAATAACGGCCTTGGCGGTAACGCCATCGGCATAATCTTGAATATCCATAATAGGCTAGGAACTAATAAAATAATTTAAATATAGCTCCTAACCTACAGTATCTATTAGTTTTTTACAAGATTGATTGACCGGTTTTTTTCCAGTCTTCTAAGAAAGCATTCAGGCCTTTGTCTGTGAGCTCGTGATTGTACATGTCCCAAACGATTTTTGGAGGCAATGTAGAGACATGAGCGCCAAGTAATCCTGCGGTTTCGACATGATCCATTGATCTGATAGATGCCACGAGGACTTGAGTGTCGAACTCAGGGTAAACGTCGTACATCTGTACAATCTCAGCTATCAAATCCATGCCATTTTCGCCGAGATCATCGAGACGTCCGACAAAAGGAGAGATATATGTGGCACCAGCTTTGGCAGCGAGCAGTGCCTGGGCCGTTGAGAAACAGAGTGTGACGTTAACTTGTCTACCGTTTGATGTGATCGCGCGACAAGCCTTTAGACCATCAACAGTCAATGGCACTTTAATTGTAACGTTATCAGCCAAAGCCGCGAGTTTATCTGCTTCTTTCATCATGGTTGGAAAGTCAGTTGCAGTGACTTCCGCACTGACTGGGCCAGGGACCAAATCACAGATT
This sequence comes from uncultured Alphaproteobacteria bacterium, assembly GCA_905480445.1. GTDB lineage: Bacteria > Pseudomonadota > Alphaproteobacteria > UBA7985 > CAJQQZ01 > CAJQQZ01. The sequence continues at coordinate 3,919 of CAJQQJ010000222.1, forward strand.
TCCTTGATGACTTCCAAGATATTGCGGCCAGATTTGGCGATCAGAGAAGGGTTTGTTGTGACACCATCCACAAAGCCAGTTTCACTGAGTGCTTGAATTTCACTGATATCTGCAGTGTCGATAAAGAATTTCATGGTTTTTATCCCTCGGATTCGGCATATGTTTGAAAGCTTGAACCCACGAAATGAGCCCGGTTAACTGTGTGCCCGTCTAATAACGCTAAAGAAAGCAAAGGTCCAGAGTCGCCGTTAACGAGAGTTGCGGTGGGTTTGCCGCTGCCCATGGCCGGTGTTTATGACTACCTGGTTCCGGAGGAGTTGCTGCTGAAGCCCGGTGATCTGGTTCGAGTTCCATTTGGCCCCCGTAAACTGATGGGCGTTGTATGGGCTTTCCGTGATTTGGACGCCGACGACCTGCCGCTCGATAAACTGAAATACATTGATGGGATTGTGGATTGTCCGGCACTTGATCCTGCA
>CAJQQJ010000223.1 GCA_905480445.1 uncultured Alphaproteobacteria bacterium
TGAAAGCAATCTGTCAGCATGTTTGCCAACCAAAACTTGAGCGATACCGCCACCCATTGAAATGCCAAAAATATGTGCTTTATCAACACCAAACGCGTCCATGACACCCAGGGTATCTTTAGCCATATCATCCAAAGAATATGCGCTTTTCAGGGAACCACTGTTAGCGATTTCCGCCAATATGTCCTCCGCTCTACCCGTTACACCATCGGCAGGACAGCGTTGGGACAGGCCGACATCGCGGTTGTCGAAAACAATCGTGCGGTAGCCAAGATCCGTAAAACCTTGCACGAACTCAGACGGCCAATGAATGAGCTGGCTGCCCAAACCACGAATCAAAACCAGCGGCACACCATCGTCAGGGCCGTGAACTTCACATTCTATTTGAATACCGTTGGCGGTAATTTGCATCTGAGCCTCGCTAGGAAGAAGGAGTTAATCATTCTTCCTTAGCAAGGAATATCGATGTTGGCATTCACAAATCTTTGCGCAGGGCAAAGATCAACCGCGGTTCATTCGGTTTTCGATGAGATCATCAACAACAGCAGGATCAGCAAGCGTGGATGTATCACCCAAAGATCCGAAATCATCTTCTGCAATCTTGCGAAGAATACGGCGCATGATTTTTCCTGACCGTGTTTTCGGCAATCCAGGTGCCCATTGAATCAAATCAGGAGAAGCAATTGGGCCGATTTCTTTGCGAACCCAACCGCGCAACTCTTTGCGCAATTCTTCGGTTGATTCAACACCTGCGTTCAAAGTGACATAGCAATAGATGCCCTGCCCTTTGATATCGTGAGGATAACCAACGACGGCTGCTTCCGCGACATCCTTATGCGCGACCAAAGCTGACTCAATCTCGGCCGTTCCCATACGGTGGCCAGAAATGTTTAGTACGTCATCCACCCGTCCGGTAATCCAATAGTATCCATCCGCGTCACGGCGACAACCGTCTCCAGTGAAATAGTACCCTTTGAAGTCCGCGAAATAGGCGGAGACAAAACGATCGTGATCGCCGTAAACAGTGCGCATCTGTGAAGGCCAAGAATCCTTCATGCAAAGAACGCCCTCAGCCTCCATAGTGGTGATTTCTTGGCCGGTTGTTGGGTCCAAGATCACTGGTTGAATGCCAAAGAATGGTAAGGTTGCTGAACCAGGCTTCGTTGATGTGGCACCAGGTAGAGGTGTCAACAAGTGGCCTCCTGTTTCTGTTTGCCACCAAGTATCAACAATGGGGCAATTGCCCTTGCCTACAACATCATTGTACCAAACCCAGGCTTCGGGGTTGATTGGCTCGCCAACGGTACCGAGGACTTTCAACGACGACAGATCACATTTGTCGACCGGCGTAGAACCCAATCCCATCAAAGCCCGGATAGCGGTGGGCGCTGTATAAAACTGGTTAACCTTGTGCTTTTCACAGACTTGCCAAAACCGTGAAGCGTCAGGGTAAGTTGGCACGCCTTCAAACATCAAGGTCGTCGCACCATTGGCCAGAGGACCGTAAACGATATAGGAGTGACCTGTAATCCAGCCAACATCCGCCGTGCACCAGTAAATGTCACCATCATGGTAATCGAATGTGTATTGATGGGTCATTGAGGCGAAAGTCAGGTAGCCACCAGATGTGTGAACCACGCCCTTTGGTTTGCCGGTAGAACCTGAAGTATAAAGAATGAACAGTGGATCTTCAGCAGACATTGGCTCTGGAGAACAATCAGCAGAAGCAGCAGCGGTCATCGTCGCATAGTCGTGGTCGCGGCCAGCCTTGTTGCCCGGTCCTCCTCCGGTGCGTGACACAACCAAAGTTGTGACGTCACCGCAAATGTTAAGAGCAGCATCAACGTTTGCTTTCAACGGAATATTCTTGCCGCCTCTTGGTCCCTCATCAGCCGTCACGACCAAGGCAGCACTACTATCATCAATACGGCTTGCTAGAGCATCAGGAGAGAATCCGCCGAAAACAATCGAGTGGACCGCCCCTACCCTAGCGCAAGCCAACATAGCGTAAGCTGCCTCGGGAATCATTGGCATGTAAAGAATGACACGGTCACCTTTACTGACGCCTAATTCTTTATAGACGTTTGCTAGTCTGGAGACTTGGTCGTGGAGCTCTGCATAAGTGATGTGTTTGTCATCCGCAGGATCATCGCCTTCCCAAATGATCGCGGTTTGATTGGCGCGAGCTGGAAGATGGCGGTCAACGCAGTTTGCGCAAACGTTCAGAACGCCGTCTTCGTACCATTTGATTGATACATCAGGATGTTTGAAAGTGACGTCTTTTACTTTGGTATAGGGCTTGATCCACTCCAGACGCTTACCCTGCTCTCCCCAAAATGCTTCAGAGTCAGCAATAGAAGCTGCATACATCTCATCATACTTTGCCTTGTCGACATGGGCACTAGAGGAAAATTCAGCTGAAGGTGGGAAGAGATTGTTAGACATGGTTAGCCTCTCAGTTGAAACCTTATTAAGGTATTGTTTGTTAATATCTCTTAACAGAGGCAATCGCCGTTATGAGACACATTCTCAAGCTATCTTACAAACTACCTCTCGACCATAACAGGGGAAAATCGAGAGGCAGTTTGTTGTCTTCTAGAGGAAGACGAAAGAAAAAGGCTATAAACTTAGATCGCCAGATACTCGTGACGGAGCTGTTCATTGTCGAGAACTTCTTGAGCTGTTCCATCAAAAACGACTTTGCCTGTATCCAAGATCACTGCTCGATCGGCCAAATTCAGCGCTGCAACAGCGTTTTGTTCAACAATGATTGTGGTCATACCTTGTTCACGAATGTGGTGCAGGGTCTTTTCAATTTCATGAACGATCACTGGCGCTAGGCCTTCATAAGGTTCATCCAGCAAGAGTAGTTTTACGTCCCGAGCCAAGGCGCGGCCAATTGCTAACATCTGCTGCTCGCCACCAGAAAGCGTTGTGCCTTCTTGTTTTCGGCGCTCTCCAAGTCTTGGAAACAGATCATAAATTCGCTCAATAGACCAGCCAATTGGTTTTTCGATTTGAGCCAATTGAATGTTTTCTTCAACAGTTAGTCCCTGAATAATCCGGCGATCTTCAGGAACCATACCAATACCAGCTTGAGACGCTTGGTATGCTTTCATGGTGTGGAGCGGTTGATGGTCTAGCCAAACTTCACCTTGTGTAAGCATTGGATCATCAAGCCTAGCAATTGCGCGCAACGTCGAAGTCTTACCAGCTCCGTTACGGCCAAGAAGTGCTAGAATTTCACCTTCATGAACGTTCAAGCTAACACCTTGAACAATGTAGGACTCACCATAATATGCGTGAATATCGTAGGCTGAGAAGTATGCCGGAGCAGTTGAGGCCTGACTTGTACTGTGTACATCTGCCATTAGTGTGCTCCCCCCAAGTATGCTTCCTGAACCTTTGCATTCCCCTTGATGTTTTCAGGCAAGTCTTCCGCAATGACAGTACCTTGAGCCAAAACAGAAATCTTCTGCGCCAGAGAGAAAACCACATGCATATCATGCTCAATCACCACCTTCGTGATCTTGGTCTTTTCATGGATGTCAGCCAGAAGCTCGATTGTATTATTAGTATCGGCTCGCGCCATTCCGGCTGTTGGTTCGTCTAACAGCAACAATTTTGGATCTTGAGACAGGCACATAGCCATCTCTAAGCGGCGCTTATCACCGCGAGAAAGAGAACCAGACAACATTTTCGACTTGTCTGCCATGTTAACATCCTCAAGCATTTTCTCTGCCTTCTCACGAATGTCGGTCTGCTGAGCAACACTTGCCCAAGCATTGAAACTAAAGGCGCCATCTCTCTTAGCAAAACAAGAGATCATAACGTTGTCCAACACAGTCAAGTCCATGAAAATTTCAGGCGTCTGGAAAACACGTGAAACCCCTGCCTGATTAATCTGATGAGGCTTAATACCTAACAAAGACTGGCCATTGAAATTTACGGTGCCCGTGTCCGGGACAAGCTTTCCAATGAAACAATTGAGCAATGTTGATTTACCGGCACCGTTTGGACCGATAATCGCGTGGATAGTGCCCTCTTCGATATCAAGGTTAACGTTGTGGAGGGCCTTGAGACCACCGAAGTTTTTGTTAACGTTGCTAACTTCCAAAATTCCCATCGTCGCCTCCTATTGATCTGTGGACGCTTGTGCGCCTTCTTCTGCGGGTTCAGGGTTCCGGGGTTTCCTCACCCAGTTGTAAATCCTGGTGCCGCCATCAACTAGCCCGCCTGGCAAGAAGATAACCACCAACATGAACAGCAAACCCAGCGTTAGGTGCCAGCCTTTGCCAACGAAGAAATGTAGGACCCAGACAATGGCGTTTTCCAAACCATCGGGAAGCAAGCTGAACCAACTGTGCAGTACTGAATCGTTAATCTTAGAGAAGATGTTTTCGAAGTACTTAATAAATCCAGCGCCGAGAATAGGACCAACCAAGGTTCCCGCACCGCCAAGAATTGTCATCAAAACGACCTCACCAGAAGCAGTCCATTGCATTCGCTCTGCACCCGCTAGCGGGTCCATGCTGGCTAACAAACCACCAGCTAACCCTGCGTACATACCAGAGATCACAAAGGCGAAAAGCGTATAAGGCTTTGAGTTAAGACCCGTATAATTAAGCCTTGTTTGGTTCGTCTTGATCGCTTTCAACATCAAACCAAAAGGCGAGCGGAAAATGCGGATCGCTATGTAAAACGCCACTAAAAGGAAGATGGCACAGATATAATAGCCAACATTAAACTGGAAAGCCCAAGCCCCGATGTCCAAAGTGAAGGTTTCACGCATCTCCAAGCCAAAGAGGTGGGTCGTACTTGGGCCATCGCCTTTTAGATATTGCGGATCATCGTTGTAGACTTGCAGTCCGGTCTCACCATTGGTCAGGTTAAAACTGGGGTTTGACAACACCGAGTATGCGATTGCGAAAGACATCTGAGCAAAGGCCAGCGTCAAAATCGAGAAGTAAATCCCGGATCGGCGCAAACAAATGAAACCCATTATCAGTGCAAAGATACCGGCAATCACAACAGAAAGGATCATAGCTGGAACAATGTTGTAGCTCAGTAGTTTAAACATCCAAACCGCAGCGTACGAGCCAACTCCGAGGAAGGCAGCGTGCCCAAAGGACAAGTAACCTGTCAAGCCAAAGAGTATGTTAAATCCAACGGCGAATATTCCGAAGATTACAAATCGCTGCATTAAATCAGGATAACCAGCATTGAACTGCGCCATCGCCGATTCAGTAGGGAAAGGGTTCAAAATGATTGGTGCAAGGAGCGTAAAAAACGCGACGATTACCAACAGTAACTTGTCATTTTTCGCGAGAGTAAACATTGTTCTATTCCTCCATCACACCTTTGCGACCCAGCAGGCCACGCGGCAAGGTCAGGAGAATAATAATAGCTACAAGGTAAATCACGATTTGGTTGATCCCTGGAATAGTGGTGGTTGCCCAAGTCGTAGACGCAAAAGCCTCCAACACGCCCAGCATAAAGCCCGCTAAAACAGCACCACCAAGAGAACCCATTCCACCGACAACAACAACCACAAAAGAGATCACCAAAAAGTCCATACCCCAGTGATAATTGGGCGGATTAATGGGGGTATACATCACCCCTGCTACGCCAGCCACCGCAGCAGCCACACCGAACATGAACGTAAATCGCCGATCAATATCAATGCCGAGTAATCCAACGGTTTCTCGGTCGGCCATTCCAGCGCGTACAACCATTCCGAAGGTCGTGAACTTCAAAAAGGCAAAAACGCTGCCGATAATCACAACAGCAAAGCAGAAGTAAACGATGCGCCAAATAGGGTAAGAAAGTTTCAAACCTAAAGCAGCACCCATGTTCGCTACACCTTGCAGCTCGTCAGGAGCGGACATTTGAATAGGGTTAGCGCCATAAATGGCTTTGATGATTTCTTGAAGAACAATAGCGAGGCCAAAAGTCACTAATATTTGGTCTGCGTGCGGACGCTTATAGAAGTGCCTAATAAGACCGCGCTCCATGATCACGCCGACCAGGAACATAACGGGAATGGCAAAAAGAATAGCCAGCGGGACAGACCAATTTATTATCGCTTGACCAGCGGCCTCTCCAAACCAGGCCTCCACATAAGGTGTTTTTATCTTCGCTGGCTTGCCTAGAAAATCAAGTCGAGTGGGATCAATAGTGATTTTGGAAAGTGTGAGAAACTTCTGCAGCGTGACCGCGCAAAAAGCCCCCAACATAAACAAAGCACCGTGGGCGAAGTTCACAACTCCCAAAGTACCGAATACCAACGTTAGACCCAAGGCGATTAGAGCATAAGCACTGCCCTTATCAATCCCGTTTAGAATCTGTAAAAGGATAGCGTCCATCGCTTACCCACCCCTGTAACCAAATTATTTTTATTAATTGAGGGAAAGGCCACGCTTACTGCTTAGTAGGCGTGACCTCCTCTAGTCATTTGGGATTAGTATCCCTGTTTGACATTAAGCGCCAGGGTTACATGTACCCAAGTCTCCGCCCGCAAACATTGGGTGGTCAACTGCGTATTCGACTTGTGCACGCGGTGTCACTTCGACAACCTCGAGAACGTCGAATTCTGACGTTGGGTTTTCTTTACCCTTCACAACCAGAACGTCTTTAAAGCACTGGTGATCTTCGGCGCGATATTCTGTTTCGCCGTTACCGAGACCATCAAACTTAAAGCCTTCTAGTGCTTCTGCAACACCACAAGGATTGAATGTGCCAGCACGCTCACAAGCATCAGCATAAAGCAGTGTCTGACAGTAAACAGTGTGTGCAGCCTGTGACGGTGGGAAACCATAAGCTTCACCGAAGGACTTAACAAAAGCTTTTGAACCTGCGTCAGGTAGTGACCAGTGCCAGTTAGTGGAACCGAAAATACCCTTAACGTTTTCGCCAGCACCGCGAGCCATCAAACGAGAGTAAAGTGGAACAACGATTTCGAAGTTCTTGTTGTTTACCATCTTGTCACGAAGACCGAACTGAACAGCTGAAGTCAAAGAGTTGATCATGTTACCGCCGTAGTGGTTCAGAACCAAAACGTCTGCATCAGAGTTCAACACTGGAGCAACGTAAGACGAGAAGTCTGTTGTCGCCAATGGTGTCAAAACGTTGTTAACAGTTGTCCAACCTTTGCCTTCTGTTGCCTTAGCGATGGACTCTTGCTGTGTCCAGCCCCAAGTATAGTCAGCTGTAAGGTGGTATGCACGACGGTCAGAGCCATACATTTTCTCAAGCACAGGAGCCAAAGCAGCACCTGACATATAACCGTTAAAGAAGTGACGGAAGCCATTAGCTTTCTTATCTTTACCAGTTGTGTCGTTTGAGTGTGTCAGACCAGCCATGAAGATGATACCAGCTTCCTGACAAAGGCCCTGTACAGCGATAGCCACACCAGAGGAAGAACCACCGGTAACCATGACAACGCCATCTTTTTCGATCATTGACTTAGCAGAAGCGCGAGCGGCATCTGATTTAGTCTGTGTATCGCCTGTTACATACTCAACCTTCTTGCCAAGGATACCGTTACCCTTAAGAGCTTTAGAAGAGAAAGTATTCATCATGCCGCCGTCGCCGCCACCGTTTAGGTGTTCGACAGCAAGCTTGTAAGCACGCAGTTCGTCAGCACCCTCATCGGCGTAAGGGCCGGTTTGAGGAACGTTGAAACCAAGAGTTACTGAGCTACCTGTTGGCTCATTCATGTAAGCCGCAGCTGCTGGACGGGTAAGTACTGTAGGCATCGCAACGCCTGCACCCAGTACAATACCAGACTTTAGCACACCGCGACGAGTTGCTTTTATTTCTGACATTAAGTCACTCCCTAATATTCTGTTATGCTCTCTTTGGAGTTAAAGAGAGAATTCTTTCCATGGAAATGGATGCGGCAATCTCTCCCTATCTTGAAAAGATATCAACAAGACATTGCAAAATAAGAATATATTTGTAAATTTATCATGCTATCTGCGCACAATTATGTAATTTAATTTACAAATCAATGAACTAAGTCTTTGAAAAACAAGGAAACCAAATGGCCAGCCCTTTAATTGGCTCCAAAATCAGAGAACAGCGCCAGGCTTTAAAAATCAGACAAGGCGAGCTTGCCAAGAAAGCTGGTATATCTCCATCTTACCTAAATCTTATTGAACATAATAAGCGAACTATCGCTGGACGGCCGTTAACCTTAATTGCTGAAGCGCTCAATCTGTCCCCATCTGATTTAACACAGACAATTGATGATTCCCTGTTGGACAGCCTCAAAACAGCGGCGATTCAATTCAGTGAATCTCAAGCCGAAATT